>JAISNP010000006.1 GCA_031276175.1 Tannerella sp. | reverse complement strand
TATGGAAATTACGTCCCCGCAGGGACTTTCCCGGATTTTAAGACAGCGTCTTTTTCTTCAGATTCGGAAGCAGAAGCGCAATCAGTCCTGCCAGAGGCATGTAGGAACAAAAAGTATATATTGTTTCAATGCCGTGAATATCCGCCTGTTTGCCAAGTATCGCAGAGGCTATTCCCGCAACGCCGAAGGCAAAGCCGAAAAACAATCCCGACACAAGCCCAAGTTTATAAGGCAGCAACTCCTGTGCATAAACCAGTATTGCGGGAAAGGCCGACGAGAGCATCAGTCCGGTAGAGAAACTCAGCACGGCAGTCCACGTCAGATCGGCATACGGCATCATCAGGGCAAAAGGAGCTGCGCCGACGATGGAAAGCCATATTACGTACTTTCGCCCGATTTTGTCGCCGAGCGGGCCGCCTATCAACGTCCCGACGGCTGTAGCAATCAGAAACACAAACAGGTATATTTGGGACTGCTGTACCGTCACGCCGAACTTTTCAATCATGTAAAACGTATAATAACTCGTCAGGCTTGCCATGTATACATATTTGGAGAATATCAGTACCAGCAACACCAGAATCGTGAAAATCGTTTTCCCCGGCGGCAGAGGCGGTTTGATGCGCATGTTCTCCGTTTTTTTCCGTCCCGACATCAGTCGCAGACGTATGTTGTACCATCGGCTGATAAACAGCATCACCAGAATGGCGATACACGCAAGGATGGAAAAATAGGCGATGTTGCTGCGGGCATACGGCGCAACGATTGCCGCAACCATCAACGGCCCCAGCGAACCGCCCAGATTGCCTCCCACTTGAAACACCGACTGCGCAAGTCCGCGCTTCCCGCCCGAAGCCAGGGAAGTGAGCCGCGACGCTTCGGGATGAAACGTAGAAGACCCCATACCCACCAGAAAAACAGAGAAAAGCATCCACGAAAGTGTTGTCGCAAAAGCCAGTGAAATCAATCCCGCCAGCGTAAACGCCATCCCGACAGGTAACGACCACGCCGCCGGACGCTTGTCGAAGTAAAGCCCCACAATCGGTTGAAATACCGATGCCGATATCTGATACATCAGTGTGAGAAGCCCGATCTGCTGAAAACTCAACTGCAATTCGTTTTTGAAAATCGGATACGATGCCGATACAATAGACTGTAAAGCATCGTTCATACAATGACTTACACTCAAGGCGGCCAGAATGTGGAAAGCCGTCGTATTTATTTGCTGCTGCGCTGTTCTCTGTTTCATATATGCAAAAAATCGCGCAAAGATACGCATTTTCTGCATACGGACGATACGGGAACAGATGCAAGCCGGAAAGCGCGGATTCGAGTACGGAGCTTATTCAGAAATCAAGAATATTCCTCATGATCCAAAAAACGACTGCAAAAGCAAAATAGCTCCAAATGATGACGGGATGTTGCAGTCGAACAGGAAACAGCGATTGAGGCCTGACAAAACGGACAATATATCCGGCAATCAGCAAAAGAATGTAAGGTATGGATATTATTAAAAGAGCATTGTGTATAAATGCGCTGCAAAAGTCGAAATGCAGCAGGGCGTGAACGGCTCTCTGCGAGCCGCATCCGGGACATTTCAATCCCGTAGCCATCAGGAAAGGACATTTGGGAAACCAGATATTTGCCGCCGGATTGTATTGGAAATAGATGATGCCGCCGACAATCAAAACGAACGCGCCGGCTATAAAATAAACAAGCTTCTTTCGTGATATGAATCCGGGCATTTATATATCGGCGCCTGCTAATATCATGATGAACAGAAGCACAAAATACAGGACAATACATATGCCTAAACTCAGCGCCGACCATATTGCCCATTTTTTTGCACTTTCCGAAGCGCGTATGGCCCCTTCATAATCACCGGCATAATAGGCGGGAGTGACTTTCGACGAATAGACGATCGAAGCGATGCCCAGCGGCATACAACAGAGTAAGGTGGTCAGGATACCCCACAATAAATAATTATCCGGCAGCGGCGGGCGAACGGGTTCGTTGCCGAATCTTGAATAAGGATTGTGAGCGTATGTTGGTTGCTGATAATAGCGCTGCTGCGGCACATATTGATGGGGTGGGGGAGGGGGTACGCCCTGCTGCGATGCGGTGAAGATCACCTGCAATTCGGGAAGCATCCGCGCTTCGACCCAGTCCGGCAACGATTTGTTCCAAACCGGCGTATCGGGTTTGATCGGGGCATGTTTGAGCGTGTCCAGCGAAAACGGCCCCATCTTGATGTTGCCGTTAAGATAATAATATACTTTTTCGTCCATTACAAAAAGATAAACATTTTCCATACACCTGTCCGGCATATGGAAAATGTTCGTTTAATTTCAATTGTTAGTAACCACTGTCCAAAGCCCCTGAAATTCCGGCGGCAAAAAGTATGGCGTAAAAAATAATCACGATGACCAGCCAGATTCCACCGGCAATAGCCGTCCATATCGACCATTTCTTTGCCGCATCCGAAGCCTTCTGGGCGCCTGCATAATCACCGCTCATGTAGGCAGAACTTACTTTCGAAGCGTTTACGATTGCAGCGATACCCAGCGGCAAGCAGCAGAACACTGTCGCCAAAACCGCCCATATCATATAATTTTCGGGCATCGGCGGCTGAACATTCGCTCCGTTGAAAGTCTGTCCTTGACTGTTGAAGGACGCCGGTTGTGCGGGAGGAGGCGTTATCGGCTGTGCGCCAAACAATCCTTGCAATTCGGGCAGGGTGTTTGCGGCTACCCAGTCGGGCAACGTACTGTTCCAAACTAATGTGGATGCTGCAATCGGCTCGCTTTTCAAAGCATTTAACGATAAGGGACCTACTTTGGTTTCCCCTTTAAGATAGTAATAATCTTTTTCTTCCATAATATTCATATATTTTTTTGTCAGTAATTGTGGCAAAGGTATGATATTGGTATTTTATAAACAAATTATTTTTGAAAATAATCTTATGTTCATTTTTCTTTTCCGGCAAGTCGCTCCAGCACATACACAATTATGAATCCGACAACCGCCAGTCCGACGGCTTCCCACATCTGTTTGTCAGGCAAAATGTTGGGTCCTGTCAGCGGTATGGCGACGCTGTGACTGTCGATGTGGGTTTCGACGGTTTCTTTCCATGGCCAGACCTTGTTGAGCGAGCCGAGCATGAATCCGCTCAGTATGGCGATGGTGATGTCGTGGTATTTGCGGAGCAGGAACGAAAGTACATGCGAAAAACAGATTAATCCCGTGGCCGCGCCGGATGCGAATACGATGATTATGCCTGTTTTGAGTTCTTTCACCGCCTCCATGATGTAAAAGTATTTATCCATAAGCACCAGTATGAAACTGCCGGATATGCCGGGCAGAATCATGGCGCAAATGGCTATCGCGCCATAGAGAAAGATGAAAGGCAATGATTCCGGCGTATGCACAGGTACGGCGACAGTGATGTAGAACGCTGCCCCTGCGCCCAGAAGAAATCCGGTAACGGTTTTCCAGTTCCATTGCCCTACGTCTTTCAGGACAAACCATATGGACGCCAGCACCAGACCGAAGAAAAAAGCCCATACAAGCACCGGATGGTTTTTCAGCAGTTCGGTCGTAATATTTGCCAGCGAAAATATGCTGAAACCGATTCCCAAAACGAGCGACAGCAGGAAATTTCCGTTCACCGCTTTCCAGAAAGCCGCGATTTTAAAGGTAAGCAACAATTTCAACGTCTTCGGGCCTATACTTTTTATAGAGTCGACAAGTTCCTGATAAATGCCGGTAATAAATGCGATAGTTCCTCCCGAAACACCCGGCACAACATCTGCTGCGCCCATAGCAATCCCCTTCAGGGTTATCGTTGCATAATCTTTGACGGTACGGTTCATCATCAGTTATTGTGATATTTTTGTGTCAGATAGGCGGATGCCAGTTGGCCGGACAACATATTCCTGTTTTCTGCGTGACAAATGTTTTCTGCGTGCATAAAATGTATGTCGTCCTTTTCCTCATCGTCCTCGCAAGACTGTTTTATGCAGTCAATAATGCTGTCTAAATGGCGGGTAATCGTTGCCGGCGTTTCATGCTTGTCATGCTCGCATATGAATTGCTCCATCAGGTACGATAATACGTTTTCGTTTTTTGCATCGTCGCGCAGGATTTTGAAAAAGGTGCAAACATCGTTGAAATCATCCGGCACGGGATATTCTGCCGCAATATCCTGTATAAGTTCCTCCACCCCTTCTTTTTCGACTGCAGAAAATATCTCCTGAAATTCCCTGACGGCTTCCGCAAGGGAACCGTTCCTGTAAAAACAGAATGCACGAAATAGCTTGATTTCCATATCGGAGTCATTACATGTCAAAGCCATGTTCAGCGATTTAATCGCCCTGTTGTAGTTGTCCGCTTCGGCATACAGCCGGCCGGCCATATACCAGTAATCGGCAAAGTATGGATCGCGGTCAATCAGTTCGTCGCATATGCAGAGGGCATTGTCCACCAATCCCTGCGATTCTAAAATGTAACAGTATTCTTCTTTCAGCGTCTGGTTGTCGGGAAACAGTGCAAGTCCTTCGCAGACCAGTTCTTCCAGTTCGTCCTGTCTGTCGCCCATCTCGCTCAGTATCGATGCTACGTATTCATATAATTCTTCAGGGCTTTCGTCCGGCTGCATCTGTTTCCGTTCGATCATACTCAGGACTTCGTCATAGCGATCCAGTGCGCAGAGGCAGTCTATTTTCAGCAGTTCAAGTTCTCCTTCGTCGTCATGGCCTGTACGTATGATCATTTCGAGCGCTTCGTCATATTGTTCCTTGAATATTAACAGCCTGCATATCCGGATTTTCAAGTCCGGATTTTCGGGATGCAGTCTTAACCCGAAATCCAGTATCTTTTCGTATTGGGCTATGTCGTCTTCGCTTTCGAAATAGTCCAGCAAGTCGGCAATTTCGTCGGCGTCGAAATACGATTTCGTACCGTTGCCGTTCATTTGGGCGTATCGCTGCAGTATGTGATCTAATTTACTCATTTGGTATGATGAATTTATTCGGATTTACTAAATTTATTCCACGTGTCTTTCAATGATACGGTACGGTTGAACACGAGTTTGCCGTTTTTGCTGTCCGGGTCGAGGTTGAAATAGCCTATCCGCTGGAACTGGAAATGATCGTATGGTTCGGCATTTGCCAGATCCGCTTCCACGTAACATCCGGGCAGTATCTTCAGCGAATCGGGATTCAGCAATTCCCTTATATCCCTGTCTTTTTCTTCTCCGGGATTTTCTACCGTAAACAGGCGGTCGTACAGGCGCACTTCTGCCGGAAGGGCGTGTGGAACCGAAACCCAGTGGATGGTGCCCTTCACTTTGCGGTTGCTGCCGGGCATTCCGCTTTTCGTCTGCGGGTCGTATTCGGCATAGACTTCTTCCACTTCGCCCAGGGCATTTTTTTTGCAACCCGTACATTTAATAATATACGCGCAGCGCAGGCGCACTTCCTGTCCCGGCGTGAGGCGGTAGTATTTGCCGGAGGCATTCTCCATAAAGTCTTCGCGTTCTATGTACAGTTCGCGCGAGAATGTGATTTCGTGCGTGCCTGCCGACGGATTTTCGGGGTTGTTGACGGATGTCATCGTTTCCGTTTTGCCTTCGGGATAGTTGGTGATTATCAGTTTGACGGGATTGATCACTGCGGCCACGCGGCGTGCCGTGGCGTTCAGGTCTTCGCGGATGGAATGTTCGAGCAATTCCATTTCGATGGTGCCGTCGAATTTGGTATAACCGATTTTGTCGATAAAGGCCCTGATGGCTGCCGGCGTATAGCCGCGTCGACGAAAACCGCAGAGGGTCGGCATGCGCGGATCGTCCCAGCCGTTGACAAGGTTTTCCTTCACCAGTTGAAGCAGCTTGCGCTTGCTCATCACCGTATATGTAAGGTTCAGGCGATTAAATTCCGTTTGACGCGGACGATAGTCGCCGCCGTCTTTGAGTAAATCTATGAAATAATCGTACAGCGGGCGGTGCACTTCAAATTCGAGCGTGCACCACGAGTGAGTGACCCCTTCGAAATAATCGCTCTGTCCGTGCGCAAAGTCGTACATCGGATAGATTTTCCACTTTGTACCCGTGCGATGGTGGGGCGCCTTTATAATCCTGTATATAATGGGGTCGCGGAAGTGCATGTTGGCGGAAGCCATGTCTATTTTGGCGCGAAGCGTCATACAGCCCTCTTCAAATTCTCCGCAGTTCATGCGATAAAAGTAATCCAGACTCTCCTCAACCGGCCTGTTCCGGTAAGGACTTTCGATACCCGGCTGCGTAGGCGTACCTTTCTGTTCGGCTATCAGTTCCGAACTCTGCTCGTCCACGTAGGCATGGCCATTTTTTATCAGTTCAACGGCAAAATCGAACAGCTGCCCGAAGTAGTCGGAAGCATAATATACATTATCCCACTTAAAACCCAGCCATTTGATGTCTTCCTGAATCGAATCTACATATTCGACATCTTCGCGCGAAGGATTCGTATCGTCAAACCGCAGGTTGCACGTGCCGTTATACTTTTCGGCAAGTCCGAAATCAAGACAAATGGCTTTGGCATGACCAATGTGCAGATAACCGTTCGGTTCGGGCGGAAAACGCGTCTGAATACGGCTTCCGTTCTTCCCTTCCGCCAAATCATTGATCACCATCTGCTCGATGAAACTCACGCTTTTTTTATTTTCGTCGCCGGACGCCGTATTTTCTTTCATGCGAATAATACTTTGATTATTGTTTCGGGTACAAAGGTATAATTTTAATCAACAACTGTCCGTCGGGCGGGATAAAATTTTTCGTGACCTCGCGTCCGAACAAAATACCTTGCAAAAAAATCCGCCCGATTTTTTGCACAGTGCAAAAAAAATTGTTCATTTGCGTTCCGAATAACAAAAAACGATAAAGCCGCGTGACACCCGTATGGAAATATTTGAAACGCATCCTGCGCATCTTCCCGCATCTCCCCGCTGCGGTCGTCCTTACGCCCTTCGCCGTGCGCGCGCAAATGTGTACGGTCGTAAATGCAGGGGCAGGAGGTGAATCGCTTTTTCATGATTGCTTAAAATATACGTTTCACATACCTCCCCTTTCGAAAAAAAAACGTCGATGCCTGCCGCTGCGCAGACGGGGACGCTTTTCGTTTGCACAGTCATGGCCGTTAGACCGACCCCGCCGCAGCCGGTGACCCCGATCGGCTGCGGAGGATGCACCGCCGGTGCGTGGGGAACGAACATGATGTAAAACAGTACTTAAAGAGCCTCGACCACGTCGACAATATCGGCACAGACGTCGACACTTTGTGCGCAGACGTCGACACTTTGTGCGGAGACGTCGACACTTTGTACGGAGACGTCGCAGGTAAATGAACGGAAGATGAATATAATATATGTATGATTAAAAAAACAGTGAACTATGTCAAACAATAAAGACTGGATTCCGAAAAGTCGCGAAGGGCGCTACAATCAGGCCAAGCAGTCGATGACGTATCTGTCGGTGTCGGCCAACCTGACCCGCATGGGGCTGACGGGTTTCCTGCCGTGGATAACGGAATCGCTGCGACCGGCCTACGAGGCGTTTGCAGAGGCGTTCGAGGACTGGAAAAATCCGGCCGAACGGACGCCCATCAAGACGGCGGCGCTCAAAACGGCGGAATCCGCCTTCATCCCGCTGTACAGGCATCTGTACATGGGCATGTTGAAGGAGAATCCGCTGGTGACGGATGCCGATCTGATGGCGATGGGTATGCCGGAGCGCAACGCGGGCAAACGCCGTCAGGCATCCGTCCCGGACACTTCGCCCGTGGCGTCCGTCAAGTTGCCGGAGCCGGGCATCGTGGAAATCCATTTCCGCGACGGCGCGGTCGACAGCTCCAGCCGGGCAAAGCCTGCCGGGGTGCATGGCGCCGAGATTGCATGGACAGTCTCCGACACGCCTCCCGCAGGCTGGTCGCAGCTTGAGCACAGTTCCTTCGACACCGCTTCGCCCTTCCGCCTCGCATTCGAAGGCGACCGGCGCGGACGACGCCTTTACTTCGCCCTGCGGTGGGAAAACACCCGCGGCGAAAAAGGCCCCTGGAGCGAGATTCGGTACACGGTCATTCCGTGACGGGAAATGATAGGTTGGAGTATGTTGGGACGAGGTTCACACCTCGTTCCCTCTATCCCGACAGATTCAATCTGTCGATGCAAAATGTACGGGTGCACGGGATGGAATCCCGCAGGAATAGACGGAACGGGATGAAATCCCGTCCGAACTTCACCGGTGCGGACGGCAAGGCGGCCGTATCGCACCGGGTTTTCGGAAATTAAAAATGAAATTGAATAGAATCGGAATCAGGAAATTTAAAACCGAAACATATGAAAAAAATTTTTGCATCAATATTTTTAGCAGGCGTCGTGCCGGCGCTTGCATGTGCGGATGTCGCGGCGGCGGGACAGCTCCGTGCGGACGAAGCGTCGCCGGACAGCGCAGTGGTGTATTCCCCGTCCGGCGAAAAAACGGCGAAGCATGTATATCTGCCCGGCAATGACTGCGGAAAGTATGCGTGGGAAAACGGGGCGTGGAAGTTTTCGGACTCCGAGCCGGATACATTGCTTTTCAGTCGGGCGAAGTACGACAGAGATGTATTTAATGCGCTGCCGTCGAAAGTACGGTATGAAAAAGTAGACGGGTGGTTGTGGTTTTATTATCCCGGATTGGCGCTTGCCGACGGCGGTCGCGGCTTTGATGAAGAACTGGAGTTTAAACCGGGATACGATGCGAACGGGAATCTGACGTCTTTCGAAGTCCGGTTCGATGATTCATGGCTTAAGTACACGGTTGCATATAACGCCGCAAACAATCCCGTATCCATCGAAATGCGAGATCCGGACGGCGACTTTATCTTTAAAGCGCGGTACGAATATAACCGCCTCGGGCATCCCACACGCTATGAAAGTTATGATTGGGATTACGACACGGAAGCATGGGCAGACAACACGAAGGAAACCGCCGAATATGATGCGCAGGGCAAGTGGATTAAATATTTCTCCTCAGGCCACGGAGTGGAGTACAGCCGGAGTTACGAATATTATGACGGGACTCATTTTTCTGCAATATCAAACGCATACTTCTATTCGGAAAACGACGGCGTCACTCACAAAAGGAGGGAGGAATGGAAGTACGGCGCGGACGGGAAACCGGAGGCTTATTACTATTATTATAACGGCGAGTTGCAGGAATATGCCGTTTTCTATCCCAACAGCCTGTCTTCATCCGGCGGCGGCGTGACGGAGCCGGAAAGTATACGGTGAATAAATTTTGCTGTGCGTCAAATGCAGCATTACGGAAGCATTTCGCATCATCTATGGCATATGCAACCGCGCGGTATACTTAAGACAGGACGATGAATGAAACACAACTGATAGCAGGCTGCCTGAACGGCGACAGAAAAGCCCAGCGCACGTTGTACGATACTTACTCCCGTAAAATGCTGGGAATATGTATGCGATACGTCAACGACAGGGAAGTCGCACGCGATTTGCTTCAGGACGGTTTTGTCAAAGTTTTCAATTCACTGGCTTCTTTCGCAGGGACAGGGTCGCTGGAAGCGTGGATGCGTACGATTTTCGTGAACGAAGCGCTGGGATACCTGCGCCGGACGAATGTATTGCACAGATATGAAGACATCTCGACGGCAGACGGTGTACAGGACGACAGCGAATCGGCCATCTCTAAAATGGCCGTTAAGGAATTGATGGACATAATCGGAAAACTCCCCGTCGGCTTCAGGACGGTCTTCAACATGTATACCGTAGAAGGATATTCGCACAGGGAGATTGCCGAAGCGCTGGATATTACCGAGAGCACATCGCGCTCGCAATACGTAAGGGCGCGCAGGTGGTTGCAGGAACAGATAAAAAACGCCGGATATTATACGGATTATTGAAACGATAAAAGAAAAGATGCGATACGATATGGAAAAAAGAGACAAGTGGGACGACGCGATCCGCACAAAGGCGGAATGTTTCGACCCGGAACCCGCTCCCGAAGACTGGGAGGCCGTTGCGGCGCGGCTGCATGGGAAGCGCAAAACCGTCTTGCCGGCGTTTTGGCGTTATGCCGCCGCGATCGCCGTGTTGGCCGTGCTGTCGGCGGGAGGGTATTATTTCTTTTCCCGCAGGGCGATTCCCGACGGCTCCGTTCCTCTGATTGCGAAGTCGTCGCCGAAAGACGAACCGAAAAACGAGTCGAAAGGCGAAGCGAAAAACATCCTCCCCCCCCCGGCTGTTCCCAAACCGGCCGCCGTCCCTCCCCCCGTCGCGATTGAGGAGTGGACGGCAGATACGGAGGTAACGCCCGTGTCCGGCGAGGCGCCGGTTGCCGCTCTGCCGGATATGCGCAAAGATCCGCCCCCTGCCGAAAATGCGGAAGAAAACGCCGGCAACAGGCCGGACAATATCGTCCTTCCCGTCGACGAGCCTGTACTGGCCGATGCTGCGCCCCCCATACGACGCAAGCGATGGAGCTTCGGCGCCGGAGGAGGGAGCATGTCGGTCGGAAACACCGGCGCGGGCGCACACCTCGTTTATCCGATGGAAAGCGATATGGGCAGCCTCAATGCCGATTTCGGGCACGTGCTTGCATTGAGCGAAGTGAGGGAATTTACCGAAATAAAACAAAACGTTTCGCACCGGCGCCCCATCTCGTTCGGCATCGGGGCGGGATATGCTTTGAACGATCGCTGGACGTTGCAGAGCGGCATTTCTTATTCGTTGCTCGTATCCCGCTGGGACGTGCTGTCGATATACAGCGGAGAGGCGACGCAGCGGCTGCATTTTGCAGGAATCCCGCTTGGACTCGGTTATAAAATCGGCGAGTGGAAACGTTTCCGTTTTTACGCCTCGTTCGGCGGAACGGCCGAATGGAATATCGGCGGGAATATCCACACGAAATATTACGACAATTCCGGCCTGTTTGTCCGAACGAATACGGAAACCGTCCGGATGAAGGAAACCCAGTTCTCGGTGAACGGACGCGCCGGCGTCAACTATCCGCTCCTTCATTTCATGAACGCATATATTGAGGGCGGGGCCGATTACTATTTTAAAACCAAAAGTTCCATCGAAACCGTTCGCACGGATAATCCTTTTCAGTTATCTTTGCAGGCGGGAATCCGCTTTGGTTTCTAAAATGATATTACTTATTAAACTTATGATAGAATGAAAAAGAATGTATTTAATAACCGGAAATTATTTTGTTCCGCAGCGATTGTTGCCGCCGCGGTTACGTTGTCGTCCTGCCTCGAAGGCGGAGGCAACTCGGTCAGGCAGCAGACGGCAGGCGTTGTGCGCCTTGACCTGAAGAGTTTTAAAAACGTGCTGGACGTATCGGCCTACGAAGCCGTCTATTCTCCCGCATTTGCCAACATGGAAGAAGGCACGTGCTGCTATATCTATTACGAACTGGACTACGAACTGCCGGAGAACGCAAGCAATGCGGTGGCTGCAAACGGTTACTATACGGTAACCGTCATGGATAAAACGGAGGTAGATCGCTATCACATGTCGTCTGTCGCCGACACGTCGTCGGTTGCCCTGCCCGACGAAACGCCTGTTATCGACCCGCGTGCGGAAATCGGCGGATACGTGAAGGGCATCATTTTCCTTATCCACCAAATTAAAAGCCCCGAAGATCAGAAGACAAACTGGATGCTTTCGTACGACAGAGAGAATCCGTATAAAACCGAAAACGGCGAAAACATCTACGACGTCTATCTGCGTGCCGTGGTAAGGATTCCGGGTACCAAAACCTCGGAAGAAAGGCACGAATCGTGCGCATACGACATGACTGCGTTCATCGAAGGCGCCGCGCTGCAGGAAAAGAGCAGGGGAAAAGACGTGGTGGCCATTCGATTCAACTATGTTTCCTCCATCAATGAAGACGGAACTGTGGTTTGGAGCAAAACGGATAAAACAGAACTCGGCACGGCGATGATTATTCCCGAAACAGCTGCCGGTTCGGCCGGCAAGTAATTCCGGTATGACGCTAAGGGATTCCTCATTTCATTTGAGGAATCCCTTTTTTTATTTCAGGGATTCCTTAAGACGTTTGAGGGTTCCCTTTTTTTATTTGAGGGTTCCCTTTTTTTATTTGCGGGCTTCATTTTTATGTTTGCGGGATCCCTTTTTTTATTTGCGGGAATCATTTTTTGGTTTGCGGGAATCCTTTTTATGTTTGCGGGATCCCTTTTTTTATTTAAGGGATCCCTTTTTTCGTTTGCGGGAATCCTTTTTTCGGCTGCAACCATTCGTAATCCGACTGCCGGAGTAAATGAAAAGCTTGTTGAGGTGAATAATATTCGCCCGGAATCGGTGTTTTTTGAAAAATAGACAAAAAAAAACGATATATGATTACTTATTGCTACCTTTGCAACTTGTTTTAATTAATCACATAAAATTATTCCGGATATAAAAAAGATGTTTTTAAGTGCGGCAGCGCTGTTGTTTTTACCGTTTTTGCCGGCTGCGCAAAACGGAAAGTATGCGATAAAAGGCGTCGTTGCCGACGAACAGGCCGAACCGCTCTCAGGCGCCACAGTCGTCGTCAGGCAAAACGACCGTTTGATTATGGGCGCAATTACCGATACGGCGGGCTATTATGTGGTCGGCGGACTGTCCGTCGGCGATTATGAGCTGAATGTGTCTTTCCTTGGGTTGGAAACTTATGTTCGGCCGCTCTCCGTGCCTTCCGGTTCGGCGCTGCCGGATACGATTGTGCTGAAAGATTTGTCGACCGCCATCGACGAGGTAGTCGTAACCGGTCGCCGCCGACGCTTTCAGGTGAGCGGAAGCAGCATTACGGTGCCGGTCGAAAATACGGCGCTGAGCTACGAAACGGATATTACGGACGTTTTGCGCAAAATACCGGGAATGACGCTCAGTCAGGGTGAATTGACGTCTTTTGTCGGCGGAAAGCCCGATATTTACATCAACGGCCGGAAGATACAATCCGATAACGAGGTGCGTCAACTGTCCGTGAAGGACATTAAGTCCGTAGAACTCGACACAAACCCCGGCAGCAGATACGACGCATCCGCCGGGGCGGTGTTGCTCATCACCACGGTACGCAAACCGAACGGATGGTCGTTGCAAACGGACGGGGAATGGAAGCAAAACCATCGTCCGAACCACCTGGAGGCGGTGAAGGTGAATTACAACCATTCGGGTCTGAACCTCTTTGCCTCGTTCGGTTACGACGATTCGCGCCGTAAGTCCGTTCAGCAGATGGAGGCGGAGATTTATACGCCCGATACGTTGTGGCGCCAACGCTCGTCCGTAGTTTCCGAACGCCATATATACAAGGAATACACTTTTTCGCTCGGCGCCGATTATGCGCTTGGCGATGCGCACTCGATAGGGGTGAAATACGACGGCGTCCGCGACGCGATTTACGATCGTTCTCCCTACGAAAGCAGTATTCGTGCCGGCAACGCTCTCCCCGCCGTGCTGAAAGGCGAAATGACGTTGCGAAACAATGATTCCGAGCATCACGTAAATGCGTATTACATAAAATCTCTCGCGCAAAAGGCGGAACTGGATGTATATGCCGATTACGTGCGGTCGAACAAAAACAGAAAGCAGCAATCGGAGGAAGTGTCGGAAGAATACGGAACGGAATATGTCCTGAACAACAGCCGGTCGGATTTTTCCGTATATGCAATCAGTCCGAGGCTGAATTATACGCTCAATCCGGCGCAGCTTCTCACCGTCGGATTCGACTGGAATCTGGTCGACGGCGACAATTCGCTCGTCTACACGGGCGGCATTGCCGACGATTCCCACACCGCGTCGACCGAATCCAAGCGTGCGGGCTATATAATGTATTCATACAAGGCCGGCGCTTTCTCCGCAAACGCAGGGCTGCGCTACGAAAACATGCACTATGCCTACCGCGACGTTTTGAAACCGGAAAACAACATGGATAAAAGCTATAACGACTGGTTTCCGAGCGTCAACTTTGCGTATACCCACCAGTCGCTCCATCAGTCGCTGGCATACCGTATTACGACCGTCCGTCCCAATTTCAATATGTTGAGCAACTATACGACGTATATGAACCGCTTCATGTATCAGGCCGGCAACCCGAAATTGCGGCCTCAAATGTCGCACAGGGTGCAATACTCGGCGTCGTACCGGTTCGTCCTGCTGTCGCTGGGCTATACGTACAATCGCAATTACATCGGTTCCTTCTTCCACAATCAGGGAAATAACGCCTCCACACTGATATATTCGTGGCAGAACTTCGACCGTCAGCAGCAGTTGAACGCCACGGTCGGCCTTCAGCACAGGATGGGATTCTACGAACCGTCTCTGACCGGCATGTTCAGGAAAAACATACAGCAGGTCGACGTGCAGGGGCAGCAGGCTACGGTTGACAAACCGATGTACATATTTCGGATAAACAATGCCCTGTACCTGCCTGCCGGCATCTTCCTGAATCTCGAATATCAGTATCAGAGCGCCGGCAGCGTGCAAATATATACCTTCAAACCCGTCCATACGTGTAATGCAAACCTGTCGAAATCGTTCTTGAACGACGCATTGCGCGTAAACGTGCAGTTCAACGACATTTTCGGTCGTGACGTCAGCATATACACGGGCGAGTACGGCAACATCCGTTTCGGCCAGCATGAAAATCAGGACAGGCGCAGCGTCGCAGTCCGCATTGCGTACCGCTTCAATAATTTCTCAAAGAAATACAAAGGGCAAAGCGCTGCCGGCGACGAAATAAACCGGCTACGTTAAATATGCTGAACCGTATTTTTGTTCAAAACAAAAGGTATATATTTGTCCCGAATAATAAATAAAAAACAGATCACAATGACAATGAATGAAATTATTTTTCTGGCAGCATTTACTTTACCCGTGCTGCCGTACTCGTATGACGCATTCCCGTCGTCAATCGACGCCGCCACCATGCAGATTCATTACGAAAAGCATCATCAAACGTATGTAAACAATCTGAATGATGCCGTCGGGAAACATCCCGAACTGAAGGAGAAATCGTTGGAATTTCTTATAAGCAATACCTCCGCACTCCCCGAAGATGTCCGTACAGCCATTCGTAACAATGGCGGCGGACATTTCAATCATTCGCTTTTCTGGCAAATCCTGACGCCGAAACCCACCGAACCGTCTCCCGCGCTCGAAAATGCTATCGTGCAAACCTTCGGGTCTATGGATAACTTCAAGGCAGAATTTAAAAAAGCCGCTCTCGGCCGTTTCGGTTCGGGCTGGGCATGGCTTGTCGTTTCGGACGGCAAACTAAAAGTGACTTCCACGCCGAATCAGGACAATCCGCTGATGGATGATGCAACGGTCAAAGGGAAACCAATCCTGACGCTCGACGTTTGGGAACATGCGTATTACCTCAAATACCGGTCGAACAGAGGCGGATATGTGGATGCTTTCTGGGATATAGTGAACTGGGAGAAAGTGAGCGAACTGTTCGCGCAGTAAGCATCTGCGGATGCGTGGCACAGGCACATTTTTAAAATCGAAATCCTGCATGAACGACGTGTCGTCCCTGCAGGATTTATTTTTTGTATCCGCGGCCATTCCGCCGCTTTGCCCGCGCTTTGGATGTGCCCGATACGTTCTTTTTCAGCTTGTGACCCCGACAGGACTCAAACCTGTGACCTTCAGAACCGGAATCTGACGTTCTATTCACTAAACTACGGGGCCGAAAAGTGTCGCAAAAGTAAGCATAATTCTCCGAACACGGACAATAATACGCGCACAATATTTTTCCTCTACCGCCGGCACATCCGATCCGCATGTTTTTTATACATTTGCGCTTCGAAAATAAATGATGACGCCATGGACGTAAAAATCGAACAAAGCTGGAAGGAACGCCTCTCGGACGAATTTGAGCAAGCATATTTTGTGAAATTGACGGATTTCATACGCGAAGAGTACGGACGGACGACGGTATATCCTCCGGGAAATCTCATCTTCAACGCATTTCGGCATTGCCCGTTCGACAGGGTAAAAGTTGTCTTGCTGGGTCAAGATCCTTATCACGAACCCGGACAAGCGCACGGACTGTGCTTCTCGGTACGCGAGGGCGTGCCGTTTCCTCCTTCACTTGTCAATATTTTCAAGGAAATCGAATCCGACCTTGGAAAACCTGTCCCCCATAACGGCGACCTGACGCGCTGGGCCGATCAAGGCGTACTGTTGCTGAACGCTACGCTGACCGTCTGTGCACATGCGGCCGGCTCGCATCAGAACAAGGGATGGGAAACCTTCACCGATGCAGTCATCCACAGGCTGGCCGCCGAACGAAAGCACATCGTTTACATGCTCTGGGGGGCATATGCGCAGAAAAAAGGCAGCTTCATAGACGCATCGCGCAATCTGGTACTCAAGTCGGCGCATCCTTCTCCGCTTTCGGCTCACAGGGGATTTTTCGGAAACAGGCATTTCAGTCAGGCCAACGACTATCTGATTGCCGCCGGACAGGAACCGGTTGACTGGTGACCGGAGCGTTTGCCTTATGCCGATACGACGCTTTTGCCGAACGGGGTTAATGCCAGCGCAGCCATCTTGAAATGCTGTTTCCCGAACGGGATGCCGACGACCGTAACGCATAGCAGGATGCCGAAGAACAGATGCGTCAAGCTTATACCCAGTCCGCCGATAACGATCCACACGATATTCATCACGATAGAGAGGCAGCCGCCGGAACTTCCCGTTTCGACGACTTTGTTCCCGAACGGCCACAATGACAGGAGCGCGAGTTTGAGCGTCTGTATCCCGAAGGGTATGCCGATGATGGTAATCATGAGGAAGAAACTTGCTATTACATATTCGACGGCGATCAGCAAGCCGCCGAAGATAAGCCAAATGATATTGCCTAAAATTTTCATTTTCTATTAATTATTATCTGATATGATTTGATTTGATATTACAGCGAGCGTATCCCGTGCGCTCAGCGTCCGGATTTTATTCAAAAACCGATATTTGACTGATTCGAAACTGTCTCGCAGTTCGGGTTTGACGGGGTGGGAGGGAGGCGATTCCATTTTGAGAGGATCTATGGCCTGCCCGTTTTTATATACACGGAAATCGAGGTGCGGGCCGGTGGAGAGTCCCGTAGAGCCTACGTAGCCTATTACGTCTCCCTGTCGGACATGCTTGCCCACGCCGACATTTCCGGCAAACCGGTGCAGGTGCATATATGAGGTCGTATACATGCTGTTATGCTGTATTTTCAGATAGTTGCCGCCGCCGCGTTCGAAACCTTTGGCAACGACCTTTCCGTCGCCGATGGTTTTGACGGGCGTACCTGTCGGAGCGGCATAATCGACGCCGTGGTGTGCGCGGTAACGTTTGAGGATAGGATGAAAGCGCGAATTACTGAAACGCGACGTGATGCGAAAATAATCCAGCGGAGCTTTCAGGAATGCTTTGCGGAGGCTTTGACCGTCGATGTCGAAAAATTCCGGCGTACTGTCCTGTGCGAACAGGATTGCGGGATATGTCCGCCCTTCGTGGATAAACTCGGCTCCGTCGATGGAGAAAACGCCCGTCGAAACGGTACTGTCGACAAACGCTTCGGTGTAGAGCATCCGGAAAGAATCTTGGGGCTGAACGGCGAAAAAGTCTATTTGCCATGCGTATATGTCGGCAAGCCGGATGGCGAGAAGCGGATCGACGCCGTGATTCCTGATTTCGTTCCAGAGCGATGATTTGACGCTGCCTTCGAGATATTGTTGCCGGTACACGATTTCTTTCCTGAACAGGTACGCGCCGATGGGCGGGTATGAGAGGTCGATAACGACATGGTCGACGGGCGTGCGGGCAAAGACGATGTATTTGAGCCGCGCTTCCCCGTCGCACGTCGTCAAAGTGTAGTAACGGTTGCCCGACCGGATTTTTTTCGGGTCGAGGAGGTCGGACGTTGTGCGGACGATACTGTCCGTCTGCAGGGGCGATAAGCCCAGCCGATGAAATATGAGCGAAAGGTTGTCGCCGGGACGCACCGTATTGTGCGCCACGTCGAGCGAATCAATACATATATCAAGGAAATATTTGCCCGAGTCCACAACGGCGACAGTATCTTCCTGCGGCGCCGCCGGCCGGCTGTCGGGCTTGCAGGACACGGCTCCGTATCCTGCCGCAATCAGGACGCAAAGGATAAAAAGCACGTTGAACGGCGGTATCAATTCTTTTTTCATGCTGCAAAAGTATATAAAAATGTATTAGCGGCTGTCGTTGTAAAGTAAATATCTTCTGCGTATTTTTTTATAGTCGTTCAATTCGGCCTGCCACGATGCGCGTATTTCGTCCTCGTCCATCCCTGCCACGATTTGTTTGCGCAGCGCATCCGTGCCGGCCAGAAGGTCGAACCACCGGGGACGGGCAAAAAACGCCTTTTCGTCCGAACCGAGTCGGCGATAGAAATCAAGAACGAAGCGGAGCGACAGTCCCCCCTCGAAAGTTATCCCGCGCAGGTCGACGCCGTAGCAGCGTTTGTCTTTGTGTTGCGGATTGCTGTCGAAACCCGGCAGCGGCTTGGGGGTGAAGACATAGTCGCCTGCCTTTTTGTCCGGATAGCCGAGCGCCTGAAAAGGAAAAGCCGTCCCGCGCGCCACGCTGACGCTCGTACCTTCGAAAAAACACAGCGAAGGATACAGTCCGACGGCCTGTGCATCGGGCAGATTGGGCGAGGGCGGCACGGGCAGACGGTAAGCGTCGCCGTGATTCCATCCGAGCATGGCGACCACCGTCAGGTCGCATCTCTTGCCCTGCGCATCCAGCCACCCTTCGCCGAGAATCATCCCTGCAAGTTCGCCGACCGTAAGCCCGTGGAGTACGGGAATGGGATGCTTGCCGACGAACGATTCGAAGCCTGCCCGACGGACGGGGCCGTCCACATAATCATTCGGGTTGGGTCTGTCCGCCACGACGAACCGTTTGTCGTGCAGGGCGCAGGCCTCCATCAGGTAGTGCATGGTACTTATATATGTATAGAAGCGCGTACCGACGTCCTGTATGTCGAAGACGATCACGTCCACATCTTTCAACCGCGCGGCGTCGGGCGAATGATTCGTGCCGGAATAGAGCGAAACGACGGGGAGACCTGTCTGCGCATCGCGATGGTCGGCAACGGCGGCTCCCGCTTCGTCCGAGCCGCGAAACCCATGTTCGGGGGCAAAAACCGTCCGCACGTCTACGCCGAGAGCGAGCAGCGTGTCAAGCAAATGCGTCTGCTGCTCCCCGACAACGGACGTACGATTCACCACAAGCCCCACGCGGCGTCCCTCCAGAAGCCCCACAAGCACGTCCATACGTTCCGCCCCCATCGTCGGGCGGCTTCCGTCCTGCGCCTTCGTCGACGGAAGGGCGCATGTCTGCATGAAAAGAAAAAACAATGTCAATATTCGCATCATTAAAACCGTGAAATTGTATCGGCCGCAAAAATACGAATATTCTTTGAAAAGTTGCAGGCGATGAGCCTCGCGGAAGATGATAGCCCTTCAGGTTTATCAGAAAATGAAAACGATATTCATTATTTATGCCCGGATCCATGCTTTTTACAAAAAATTGTAACACGGAAATTCGCGGCGCAGACTTGAAAATTCGAATTTCCGACTCGAAAAACGAATTTGCCGATTTAAAAATTCGAATTTCCAATCCGTAAATTCGAATCTGCAACTTAAAAATTCGAATTTCTAATTTGGAAATTCGAATCTGCAACTTGGAAATTCGAATTTCTATCTTGGAAATTCGAATCTGCAACTTGTAAATTTGAATTTCTATCTTGTAAATTCGAATCTGCAACTTAAAAATTCGAATTTCTATCTTGTAAATTCGAATTTCCAATTTATAAATTCGAATTTATAACTTGAAAATTCGCGGCTGCAAACATGAAATATCCTGTATTTCCGCACATTATGTTTTCAGAGACTCCATTCCGCACATTCGTAACGGCAAATGTCGCCTGCCGGCGCCCGAATCCGCATCCCCCGATGCCCCGGATATTACGGCGAAGACGGAAGCAAGCCCCGTCTCCGGTCGAGCGCCGAAAACAAATGTCGCCATACTTTTTAATGGATATTTTTTAATGGATGTTTTCAAGCCGGAAAGCATCCCGTAATGATGGTATTTTCGCAAAAAATGTGGGTGACGACATTATTTTTTCCTCTAATACTTGCATAACACTAAAACACTGTCTATATTTGTTCCCTTGTAAATAAATATATGAAAACAGGACGCATATATAAAGTATTCATTTATTCCTCTCATGCACGCATGAAGGGCGTTTCCGCCGGATTGTGTGTTAACGATAGCATACAAATGTTAACGGGGGGGGGCAAAAATATATCTCCCGAAACCGTTTTTAACCGGTTTTTGCCCGAAACGCCACATCCTTTCCCTTCGTTTTCCTGTACAAGCATCACATCGCATACATTCTCCTTCCCGTGTAACGAGCCGGAGAAAATCAGGTTTTGCGCAACCCTTTCCGGGTTGAGCGGGGCTTTTTTTTCTCCGGCGGCATATCGCGGCACGCGAAGCGATAATCATATTAAATCCATTAATTATTAATTAAATTGTAATGTTTATGAATCGAAAACTGACTTTTGTGTTTTTATTGTGTTTTGTTTTCGGATTGTCGCACTTGCTGGCTCAGCAAACCGTGACGGCGTCCGGAAACATTGTAAGCGAAGACGACGGAGAGCCGCTGATCGGCGTCTCCATCGTAGTAAAGGGGACAACCACCGGTACGACTACCGACATCGACGGGAATTTCACCCTGACCGTCCCCCGGAATGCGATTCTGGAAATTTCGTACGTAGGCATGATTGCGCAGGAAGTAGCAGCCGGACAGGGGCTGCGCATCGTGCTGAAAACGGACGCCCGGAATCTGGACGAAGTGATAGTGGTGGCCTACGGTACGACCAAAAAGAGTTCCTTCACCGGCTCGGCGGCTACCGTCGGCGCGCAGCAACTGGAGAAACGGGCGGTTTCCAACGTGTTGAACGTGCTGGAAGGCAACGTGCCCGGATTGCAGGTACAATCGGCTATGGGTAATCCCGGCGCATCGCCTTCGTTCCGTATCCGCGGATTCTCGTCCATCAATTCCTCTTCCGACCCGTTGATAGTACTCGACGGCGCCATCTTCAACGGCAGTTTTATGGATATAAATCCGCACGACATTGAGTCGATGACGATACTTAAAGATGCGGCGTCGACCGCGCTGTACGGATCGAGCGCAGGCAACGGCGTAATCCTTGTCACTTCCAAGTCGGCCAAAGTGGCGTCGGGGACGCATCAGGTGGATGTGTCCGTTACGCAGGGCTTTTCGCGTCGCGGCATCCCGGACTACGATCGTCTGGATGCGTACCGCTACTATCCCGCGCAGTGGGAAATGCTGAAAAACGTGTATGCGTTCAGCGGAAAGCAGGACGACGCCACAGCCCGCGCCAATGCTTCCAAGAACATTTTCAACCAGATTAAGTACAATCCGTTCCGGGGCGTGGCCAACGACCAGATTGTAAGCGCGGACGGGCAGCTGAACCCGGCGGCTGCGGAGCTGCTGTTCGGCGACGACCTTGACTGGGCAAGCCAGGCGTACAGGACGGGGCACACGCAGGATTACAACATTTCGTTCTCGTCGAAAACCGACAAGAGCGATTCGTATGCCTCCGCCAATTACCGCAACGAGCAGGGATATGTGGTCATGACCGGCCTGGCGCGGTTCTCCGGACGCGTGAACTACAACATCTATCCCGTAAAATGGTTCAAAGCCGGAGTAAGTCTTTCGGGTACGCGCACGGACTATACGCGCAATCCTTCCGACGACAGAGACAGCGGTTCGTCGTACGTCAACCTTATCCGCATGACCCGCATCATGCCGCCGGTATATCCCGTGCACGAGCACGACCTGACGACGGGCGAATACATCCTCGACGAAACGGGGAAAAAGAAATGGGAACTCAGCTCCAACCGTATGGCCGACCCCGGTCGCCACGGCCTGGCCGAATCGTCGCTGAACACGTGGAAAAACAAGCGCGACCAGCTGTCGGGGCGTGTATATTTTGATTTCAACATCTACGACGGCCTGAAAGTCTCCCTGTCCGGGAATCTGGAAACGCGCAACCTGCGCAACTTCACCTACGAAAACAAACTCGTGGGCGACGGCGCGCCGATGGGACGCATAAGCATCAACCGTTACGGATACACCATCCACCAGTTTAACGAAATGATTTCGTATGCCAAGACCTTCGGCGACCATTCCATAGACATCCTGGCCGGACACGAAAACTATTCGTACAACTACGACTACCTGGCCGGAGGCAAGCAGGGCGAAATTGCCGGCGGACTGTACGAGTTCGGCAACTTCGTCACCATCAATTCCGTTTCTTCAAGCACCACCAATTACAGGAAAGAGGGATACTTGCTGCGCGCCAACTACGATTACGGGGACAAATACTACTTTTCGGGTTCGTTCCGCCACGACGGCAGTTCGCGTTTCTACAAAAGCCACCAGTGGGGTAACTTCTGGTCGGCCGGCGCATCGTGGCGCATCGACCAGGAGGCTTTCCTGCAGGACGTCTCGTGGATAAACAGCCTGAAACTGCGCGCCTCGTTCGGCGAAACGGGTAACGACAACGTGACCAATTACGCCTATATGACCCTGTTCGGCATCGGATACAACAACCGCGACGAAGCAGGTATCTATTTCAGCCGTTTCGGCAATCAGGACTTGCTTTGGGAATCGGCCGTATCGGCAGACGTGGCCGTGGAGTTTTCGCTGTTCGACCGCCTGTCCGGCACGATCGAGTTTTTCGACCACTTTAACCGCGACCTGATCTTCCAGATGCCCGTCCAGACTTCTTCCGGTATTCAGAATTATTACAAGAACATCGGTCGGATAGACAATTACGGCGCGGAGATAGATTTGAACTACACGGTGTTTTCAAACAGAGACTGGCGCGTGACCGCAGGCGCTAACGCCACGCTGCTGAAAAACGTCATCAGGGAACTGCCGCAGGAGAGCATCGTGGACGGCAACAAGCGCTACGCGGTAGACCAATCGCGCTACGACTACTGGCTGCGTCAGTATGTGGGCGTAGACCCGGAAAAAGGCGAAGCGCTCTACCTGGCCGAGGAGAAGGCCACGGGCGAAGACGTGTTCGAAAGGAACGGGCAGAAGGTGACTACCACGCTGAACAAAGCCAAGTACGACTACAGCGGCAGCGCCATACCCACGGTGCAGGGAGGATTTACGGCCTCCGTGCGATACAAAAACTTCGACCTCTCGGTGCACACCTCCTATTCCGTCGGCTCCAAAATAATGGACACGAACTACCGGACGCTGATGAACAACCGCTACGCCTACGCCATGCATACGGACGTGCTGAAGGCATGGAAAAAACCGGGAGACATCACCGACGTGCCGCGCCTCGACCAGACGCGGAGCGCCGACTACGACGGCGAGTCTTCGCGCTGGTTGGTGAGCGGCGACTACCTGAACATTAAGAACGTGAGCCTTTCGTACACGGTGCCGAAAAAAATACTGACTCCGGCTACTTTCAAGTCGGCGCGCGTAGGCTTCGCGCTGGAAAACTTGGCGCTCTTTACCGCACGCACGGGACTGAACCCGCAGGAATCGTTCTCCGGCGCGCAAAGTAATTACTATGTTCCGGCACGCACCGCTACTTTTACACTGAACTTATCTTTCTAACATAAAAATTATATGCAAATGAAACATTTAAAATATATATCCGCAATCTTGATTCTGGCCGTATCGGTCATGTTTACCGGATGCAAGGACGATTATCTGGATACGCTGCCTACTTCCGACATTTCCGACGTGACGGCGTACTCTTCCTTAGAGAACCTGCAACTCATATTGAACGGCGTATACCGCAAGATGGTATCGCAGGACGGCAGCAGCCAGGGACTGGGCGGCGAGCCGGGATATATCGTTTCGCGCGAGACGCTGGGCGACGACCTGACGTGGCAGACCAATACGTGGCACAAAACCACCCACCAGTGGAGCGCCCACCGCTCGGCTACCAACAGCGTGACTCAATTCCCCTGGCGATATTATTACCGCTGGATTATGCACGCCAATCTTGTTCTCGAAAACATCGACCAGTATGAAACCGTTAACCCGGCGCTCCACCACGGCCTCAAGGGCGAAGCGCTGGCCATCCGCGCCTATGCGCATTTCCTGCTGGTGCAGATGTACGGCGCGCGTTATCAGGCGGGCGCGGCCAACGATCAGTTGGGCGTTCCCATAAAGCTCACCTCGTCTCTCGACCCGCTGCCGCGCGACCCGGTAGCCAAAGTCTACGAGCAGATCAACAAAGACCTCGACGAAGCCATCCCGTTGCTGGACGGCCATAAGCCTGCGGATGCCCAAACGCATATCACGCAGGTTGCGGCATACGGACTGAAAGCGCGCGTGGCGCTGACGCAGCAGGATTATCCCGCAGCCGCCGCCGCCGCGCACAGCGCCCTCGACGCGGCAAAAAAACAGGATTACAAGTTGATGGAAGGCAACGAACTGTACAACGGCTTTGCCAAGATTACGGAGAACACGAAGGAAGCCGTCTGGGCGGCGCGCACCAAATCCGACCATACCGTATACTTCTATCACTTCATGGCCTACATGTCGTGGAACGACAACACGACGGCCATCCGGCAGGGCGTGAAAGCCATTTCGCTCGACACGTACGAGAAGATGTCGCCCACCGACCTGCGCCGTAAATGGTGGGATCCGGAAGGCACGAGGGACGATCTGGTCGGAAGCAGTTTCAGTTCCTACGTTCCCTATCCCGGACAGGTACGCAAGTTCCGCGCCGTTTCGCAGTCCGACCATGTCAGCGACTATGCCTACATGCGTATCGCCGAGTTCTATCTCGTCGAAGCCGAAGCGCTGGCACGGCAGGGAAAAGACGCCGAAGCGCAGGCCGTACTGACGGAGTTCGCCATTACGCGCGACCCTGAATATGCCCCGTCGAATACCGGCGACGCCCTGATTGAAGAAATCATGACCCACCGCCGCATTGAGCTTTGGGGCGAAGGGTTCCGCTGGTTCGACCTCAAACGCCTCAACCTGCCTTTGGACAGGAAGGGAAGCAACTTCGACGTGTCGTTCTGCGCCGTGATGCAAGTCGACGCCGGCGACCTGCGCTGGCAATGGGCTATTCCGCAGGAAGAAAGGGACAGCAACCCACATATGGTGCCCAACGATTAGGCGGACAGCAGTCGCATAAAGCGAAGTAACAGGGAAAGGGATTGTCTCCGGCGAGGCAATCCCTTTTTGTGTCGTGCTGCCGCGAAACCTTTTCGTCTTCTTTGCGGATAATTTTGTATTTTCGCAACGCCGCCGGCAAAATTTTCGGGGGCGAACAGTCAGGTATCAAACAATAACCGCATGGCAGGATTATACATTCATGTACCCTTTTGCACCGTACGGTGTACGTATTGCGATTTCTTTTCCCAGACGGAAATGAAATACAGATCTTCATACATACAGGCTGTTGTTTGCGAATTGACGCAACGCAGGGAGTTTTTGGGAGGCGAGTCCATTGAGACAATATATTTCGGAGGAGGTACGCCGTCGCTGCTTCGTGCGGAGGATTTCGAGGCAATTTTCGATACGGTCATACGCCACTATCACGTATTGCACGATGCGGAAGTCACGCTGGAAGCGAACCCCGACGACATCACGCAGGCGTATCTCTCCACATTGCGCCCCTTCCCGTTCAACCGCATCAGCCTGGGAATCCAGAGTTTTGACGACAAAGACCTGCAGATGCTGAACCGCCGGCATAACAGTCGGCAGGCCGTCGAAGCCATCGACCGCTGCCGCGATGCGGGATTCGTCAACCTGAGCCTCGACCTGATATACGGACTGCCCGGCCAAACGGAAGCGCGATGGGAGAAAAACCTGCTCGAAGCCGTTCGTTCGAACGTACCGCATCTTTCGGCATATCACCTGACATACGAAAAAGGGACACAGATTCACCGGCAAATGGAGGCAGGGACAGTACGTCCGGTAGACGATGAAACGAGCGCACGCTTTTTCCATACATTAATTAATATACTGACGCAAGCAGGCTACCTGCACTACGAAATATCGAACTTTTGCAAGCCGGACTGTTTTGCGCGGCACAATTCGGCGTACTGGACGGGACGGAAGTATATCGGCATCGGGCCTGCCGCCCATTCGTACGATTCGCGTACACGGCAATGGAACGTGGCGTCGCTGACGGATTATATCGACGGATACCTCCGCCGGAATCCGGTCGTAGAGAAGGAGACGCTTACGGCAAAAGATCGCTACAACGAGTATGTCATCACCCGTCTCCGCACGATGTGGGGGATTTCGCTGTCCGAACTGCGCGAGACGTTCGGAAAGGAAAAGTCGGACTATTTTATCCGCCGGTCCGAACCTTATCTGCGCCGGAAACTGCTTACGGAAACGGCCGGGACTGTTCGGATTTCATCGGACGGATGGTTTGTTTCGGATGCCGTCTTAAGGGGGTTAATTGCGTGAAAAAATGTATACTCAAGGACAAAACCTGCGGTTTTCGGGACAAAACCGTGGGTTTGTCGTACATTTAACACAAAAAAAATTCGAGAAAATTGTGTCAGTGAAAAATAATGGATATATTTGCAGCGAAAATGTTGGATTGTGCCTAGTTTATATATTATAGCCGGATGCAATGGGGCAGGAAAGACAACCGCTTCGTATACGATTCTACCGGAAATGATAGGATGTAAGGAGTTCGTAAATTCCGACGAGATTGCAAAGGGATTGTCGCCTTTTAATGCCGACAGTATAGCCGTTGCAGTGGAGGCAAGCCGGATAATGTATAAACGTATCAGGGAGTTGATTTCCATGCAAAAAACGTTTGCTTTGGAAACTACTCTGGCAAGTCGTTCGATTGCCAAACTGTTACAGGGGGCGCAGGACAAAGGGTATTACGTAACGTTGCTGTATTTCTGGCTGAACACGCCGGATCTGGCTGTGGAAAGGGTAAAAAACAGAGTGGCTGCAGGCGGCCATAACGTGTCCGAAACAACAATACGCCGACGTTACAGAACCGGCATCCAGAATCTCTTCGAGCTGTATATGCCGATATGCGATTACTGGATGATCACGGACAACTCCTTGTCTCCGATTGAAATCATTGCCAAAGGAGGCAAAGACGGAAAGAAAGAAATTTTTAATGCTGTTATTTATAATAAATTAGAAACATATGAATAATCGAGAGTTAAGCAAATTTGAAGAAAGCGTTGTAAAAGGCGCGAGTTTAGCTTTTCAACGTTTGGTCAAGAGAAGAAAAGAGGAAAACGGAGAATTGGTGTTCGCCAGAAACGGGCAGATTTTTCGTGTGAAAGCTACGGATTTATAAATAGTTCTTCTTCATTAACAGATATTTCCGGATGAGCGTTTTCCGCAGAGGAAAGCGCTCATATTTTTTTCCGCAATCTGAAATTTATCTTTCCGTGCGTCACACGACCTGAAACGGAAAAGAGAGAGAAAGAAAAATCAGTAAGGTAAGGGCGAAGAATACGGTATGGGCGACCGGTCGTCGGTCTCGGTTTGCCCGTTGATGGTGCGCGATGAAAATTCACGCACGGGCAGGTCGTCGTCGAGATTCATGAACTTGGCATATTCGCTTTTGAACCGCAAAACCACTTCGCCGGTAGCGCCGTTACGATGCTTGGCTACTATTATTTCCGCCATCCCGATCAGCGAATTGCCTTTTTCGTCTTCCAAGATTTTATAGTATTCGGGGCGATGGATAAAGCATACCATGTCCGCGTCCTGCTCTATGGCGCCCGATTCGCGCAGGTCGGCCAGTTGGGGACGCTTGCCTTCGCTTTTCTGGCCGACCTGATTTACGCGCCCCTCGATATTACGGTTCAATTGCGAGAGGGCAATAATCGGGATGTTCAACTCTTTGGCCAGTCCCTTTAGGGAGCGCGAAATGATGCTGACTTCCTGTTCGCGGCTGCCGAAATACATGCCGCTGGCGTTCATCAGTTGCAGATAGTCGATGAAGATACATTTCACGCCGTGTTCGCGCACCAGCCTGCGCGCTTTCGTACGCAGTTCGAATATCGAGAGACTGGGCGTATCGTCCACGTAAATCCGGGCGTCGTACAAATCTTTGATTTTAAAATCCAGTTGTTCCCATTCGTACTGCTCCAGTTGTCCGTTCTTGATTTTCGTGGCGGATATTTCGGTTACGTTTACGATCAGACGGTTTACCAGTTGCACGTTGCTCATTTCGAGCGAAAACATGGCTACGGGTGTCTTGTGGTTCACCGCCATGTTTTTAGCCATGGACAGGACGAAAGCCGTTTTACCCATAGCGGGGCGGGCGGCGATGATGATAAGGTCGGAATTTTGCCATCCCGAAGTGATTTTGTCCAGAGCCGAAAATCCGCTGCTCAGGCCGCTCAACCCTTCCTTTCGCGCGGCGGCTTTCTGGATCAGGTCGATGGATTGCCTGATAATCGGATTAATCTGAATCGCTTCGTTCTTGATGTTACGCTGCGAGATTTTGAAGAGTTCGCCTTCCGCTTCCTGCATCAGTTCTTCGACGTCGACGGTTTCGTCGAACGCCTTGCCCTGTATCGTGCCCGTATACCGTATCAGTTCTCTTGCAAGGAATTTCCGGGCTATGATGTTCGCATGATATTCCAGATGTGCCGTACTTGCCACCTTGTCCGTCAGTTGCGAGATATAGAACGGCCCGCCGACCGTTTCCAGTTCGCCGTTTTTGCGCAACTGTTCCACTACGGTGAGCATGTCTATCGGCCTCTGTCCGACAGCAAGGTCGACGATGGCCTGATATATCAGTTCGTGTATTTTTTCGTAAAACGATTCGGGCTTGAGTATTTCGCTGACTACGAAATAGGCATCTTTTTCGAGCATGATGGCGCCCAGTACCGCTTCTTCAAGCTCTCTGGCCTGGGGTTGCAGTCTGCCGACGTCCGATACCTGTACGACGACAGGCGCTTTACGGCCGGTCGTTCTTTTCATTTGTTTTTCCGCCATAATTGTTTTGTTGGGAAGACAAAAGTAACGTTTTCCCTGAAATCTTTTATTGTCGGGAAAGAAAATTTATCGCTGCCGCCGGCCGAAGGCCGCAATCCTCAACATCGGCGGCCGGCGACTTCCGCACCGCAAGCCGGCTGCATTGCGATTATGAAAATACAGCCCTTCAGACCGATCAGACAATGAATACGATATTCATTAAATTGATTTCAGACCGCGCATACCACATCGCTCATCGTTTATAGTTCATCGTTTATCGTTACCACTGCCACACATCCGTTTTTGCATCCTTTTTTGCGAAAAATGAAAAATTATCATCCTTTTGCTCGTGGGAAAAGACTTTTCCTCCATGGGGACAGACTTTATCCCTTAAGGGAAAAACTCTTTCCCCATGGGGACAGGCTCTATCCCTTCAGGAAAAGACTTTTTCCCCATGGGGACAGACCTTATCCCTTAAGGGAAAAACTTTTTCCCCATGGGGACAGATCTTATCCCTTTAGGGAAAAACTTTTTCCCCATGGGGACAGGCTTTATCCCTTTGAAAAAAACTCTGTTTTTTTCGAGGAAAATGCTTTTTTTGCCGAAAACATAGTACGCAGAGAAAAAAGCGTAATTTATTATATGTATATCGTATATGAGCGCTCAATCGGCCGAAAGCCGTAAGCTTCATCACCGGCAGTCGACGACCGCCGGCACGGAAGGTCGTTCCGCCACGGCTGCCTGAAAGGCGGGACAATCTTGTCCGAACGGACCATGAGTATATGTCCTTTCAGGCTGTCAGGCAATGAAGCCGATATTCATTGTGTGTTGCGGAAGGGGTGAAATGGTAAACGCCCTCAAATCGCCCTGCGGAAACGCGCGAGGAAGTCGTCCGCTTCGTCCTGCGTCAGGCAGAGGGGCGGGAGGAGGCGGATGGTGTTCGCGCCGGCTACTCCGGTGAATACTTTTTCGTCGAAAAGCAATCTGTTCCTCACTTCCCTGACGGGTTCGGCGAGGTCGATGCCGATCATCAGTCCTCTGCCGCGTACTTCGCGGATACGGGGGATGCGTCTTAATTCGTCCAGCAGGTATGCCCCGACGCGGGCGGCATTTTCTACAAGCTGTTCTTTTTCCATGATGTCGAGCACGGCAATGGCCGCAGCACATGCGAGGTGATTGCCGCCGAACGTGGTGCCCAACATGCCGTAAAAAGGTTTGAACGTCGGGCTGATAAGCGCCGCCCCCATCGGGAAGCCGTTGGCAATGCCCTTGGCTACGGTGATAATGTCGGGGCGGATGCCGACATAGTGGTGGGCAAAAAACTTTCCGCTGCGTCCGTACCCGGACTGTATTTCGTCCAGAATCAGACAGGTGTCATACTTCGTGCAAAGACTGCGCAACGACTTCAGGAAGTCGTCTTCCGGCAGCCGGATGCCTCCCACGCCTTGTATTCCTTCGACGATAACCGAGGAGACGTCGCCTTTTTTCAGTTCCTCTTCCACGAGTTCCGGCATGTCGAACGGCAGGTAAGTCACGGGGAATCCTTCGTTGACGGGCGCGATGATGGCGGGGTTGTCCGTCACGCGGACGGCGGCGGAAGTTCTTCCGTGGAATGATTTTTTGAACGAAACCACACGTTTTCTCCCGTTGTGGAAAGATGCCAGTTTCAGCGCATTTTCGTTTGCCTCGGCGCCCGTATTGATGAGGAACAGGGAATAGTCGTCATATCCGCAGGCTGTTCCCAGCTTGTCCGCCAGTTTTTGCTGAAGGCTGTTTTTAACCGAATTGGAATAGAATCCCAATTGATTCACTTGCCTCGTTATGGCTTCTACGTAGTCGGGATGGCTGTGCCCGACGGAGATCACGGCATGTCCGCCGTATAAATCCAGATACTTGTTGCCTTCGGCATCCCATACATGGCATCCCCGTCCCTTGACGATTTCTATGTCGAAAAGAGGATATACATCAAATAAATTCATATCAATCTTTTAAAATTGTGCGAAGAAACGCGTGTGCGCTCAAAAAGCGCCGGACTTCAGATGCAGTCCGACCGTTTCTTCAAGGTTAAACATCAGGTTCATATTGTGTACCGCCTGTCCGCTTGCACCCTTCAGGAGGTTGTCTATGACGGACGTGATCAGCAGCATGTCGCCTTTTTTATGCAAGTGCAGGAGGCATTTGTTGGTATTCGTTACCTGCTTGAGGTCGGGCGACTTGTCCACGATAAACGTAAACGAATGGTCGTCGTAGTAGTCTTCGTAGATTTTTTGCAGTTCATCCTGTCCTACCTTGCATTTGGTGTAGACCGTAGCAAAAATTCCGCGCGAAAAGTTGCCGCGCACAGGGATAAACCATATGTCGTGGTGGAAACTGCGTTGCAAGCCTGTCAGCCCCTGCCGGATTTCGTCGAGATGCTGGTGCGTAAACGGTTTGTAGATGGAGACGTTGTCATTGCGCCAGCTGAAATGCGACGTTTCCGACGGTTTCACTCCGGCCCCCGTCGAGCCGGTGATGGCATGGATGTGCAAATCGTTCGTCAGCATCAGATGTTTTGCCAGCGGAAGCAGCGCCAGTTGGATGCAGGTGGCGAAGCATCCCGGATTGGCGACGCAGGCGGCGGCACACGTGGCGCGCCTGTTCAGTTCGGGAAGCCCGTAGACAAACCGGTTGTCGGGCGAAGCGAGCCTGTAATCGGCGCTCAGGTCGATGACTTTCAGTTTTTCGGGAAGCACGTGGCTTTCCATGAATTTCCTTGTGTCGCCATGCGCCGTGCAACAGAAAAGCACGTCGATTTCGTTCAGCGGAATGTTGTGCGAAAAGCGCAAATCCGTTTCGCCGTACAGTCCTGCGTGCACGCTCGTGACGCGGTTTCCCGCATTGCTGTTGCTGTTTATAAAAACGATTTCCACATCGGGATGGTTGACGAGCAGGCGTATCAATTCGCCTGCCGTGTATCCCGCTCCACCGATTATTCCTGCTTTTATCATTTTGAACAAACGGATTATGGCTGTTTGATGCTGTAAAACGTCTTCATCTGGTTGGCGAGTATTTTGGTGAAACCCTTCACATCGCCGGCCGTCCATGCTTTTTGTTCTTCTCCGTAGACGCCGAAATCGCTTTTCATCAGGTCGAAGGGGCTTTCGATGCCCACCGGCATGTAGTGGTATGGTCTCAGGGTGAGGAACACGCGCCCCGTCACGCGCTGCTGCGTGCTTTGCAGGAAGGCCTCCATATCGCGCATGACGGGTTCGAGATACTGCGCCTCGTGCAGGAACATGCCGTACCACGTGGCAATCTGGTCTTTCCAGTACTGTTGCCATTTCGTAAGCGTATGCTTTTCGAGCAGCCTGTGCGCATTGATTATCAGCATCGGCCCTGCGGCTTCGAAGCCCACGCGCCCCTTGATGCCGATGATGGTGTCGCCCACGTGCATGTCGCGTCCGATAGCCCAGCGCGAGCCGATGGCTTCGACTTTGCGGATGGCGTCGGGCTTGCTGTCGTACGCCGTGCCGTTCACGCCGCATATTTCGCCTTCCCGAAAGTCGATTGTCAGCGATTCGCTCCCCTCGGCGCGGAGCGGGGACGGATAGGCGCTTTCGGGAAGCGTCCTGTCCGACGACAGGGTCTCTTTTCCGCCGATGCTCGTGCCCCACAGCCCTTTGTTGATGGAATATTCCATTTTTGCAAAATCCGCAACGTAGCCATGCTCCTTCAGGTAGTTGATTTCGTATTCGCGGCTGAGCTTCATGTCGCGCGTCGGGGTGATGATTTCCATTTCCGGCGCCAGCACGTGAAACGTCAAGTCGAAGCGTACCTGGTCGTTCCCCGCGCCCGTACTGCCGTGCGCCACGGCGTCCGCATGTATTTCCTTGGCATGGCGGATGATGGCCAGCGCCTGAAAAATACGTTCGGAGCTGACGGAAATCGGGTAGGTTCCGTTCCGTAATACGTTACCGAACACCATGTATTTGATGCTCCTGTCGTAATATTCCTGTTCGATGTTCAGGGTCACGTGCCCGGCGGCGCCCAGTTTGCGCGCGCGCGCTTCGATGGCGCTACATTCGGCTTCGTCGAATCCGCCGGTGTTGGCCAGCGCCGTGTATACTTCGTAACCTTTTTCTCTGGATAGATACATTGCGCAAAAAGAGGTGTCCAGTCCACCGCTGAATGCCAAAACGACTTTCTTTTTCATTTGTATATACTGTACTGTTAAATATCAATGTCCGGCTTCTTTGCCTTCTCCCGCGGGTTTTCGTCGGACGGCATCCCGTATTTTTTCTCGATCGTCAGGCAACGCGGGTCGGCAGGGTCAAAAAGCATTGCCGTACAGATGCAGTATCGGCGGTTTGTGCGTGCCAGCACGTCGTTGTTG
>JAISNP010000127.1 GCA_031276175.1 Tannerella sp. | reverse complement strand
TAATTTTCCGGTTTTTATGCGACAAAGGTACAAAAACCGGTTGATACCGACAAACTTTTTCGTAATTATTTTATTGATATTCAGTTAAATGAAAGGTTAATAAGGACTGACTATTTATCGTCTGTAAAAAAATGATTTCTGCAAGTCTGCGCTCAATTGCTTCGTAAAGCCTTACAATGACGAATCAACAGAAATAGTTGAGAATGATAATTCATAATGAAATGAAAAACATTTTCGCAATAGCGAATTACGGAAAAAACATACCACAAATAATTTTCAACTGTCTATTCCCCAAAACTGCTATTTCGTCACAAAAAGCGAGGATCAAGCTTCTAAAAGAGCCGAACACGGCGTTCAGAGTGATTATTGAAGTATTATAACAAAAATCCCCCTGTTTGAATCAAATTTTGTTCCAACAAGGGGAATGGTCGTCTGCCGTCGCCTCACAGACAGCAGTAAAAAAACGAGCTCGACGTAAGCAATATTCTTAAGGTTATGAAGACTGCGGCTTTCAGCCGATTGAGGTATCATATCCGATATAGTCGAAATAATAAACTCATACCTGAAATAAACGTCACGGACGAAATAATTTATGTATACGAGATGAAATCCCGTCAGCACGGCGAATTACGACTTGCGGCTTTCTTCTCCGACATTCTGTAAATCATCCGCATACATCCGAAGAAAGCCGTCAGCGTGACGGCGGCCATGACGGAAAACCAGCCCAAGTCGTCTGCGGGCAGTTCCTGCGCAAAAAAGACGTTGTCTTTCAGTGCACTGTTCGACATGCCCACGACAACCGCCGCATTGTTCAGAAAGTGCGCAAAAACAGGCGCCCAGATGCTTCTCCCCCAATACATCAGGTATCCCATAAAGGCGCCGAGCAACATGCGGGGAACAAAACCGTAGAACTGAAAATGTATCACGCTGAAAATAACGGCTACCGTCCAAATGGCCACATGCGGATTGCGAATCTTCCGCCGGAGAATACTCAAAACCGTTCCCCTGAAAAAAAACTCTTCGCATATGCCCGCTGCAACGGCAATGACCGTCAGATTGACAAGCAGCGCCACAAAACCTTCGTTCTGCAACATCTTTACAGTTGCCTCCATCGCCGCATCTTCCATCTCGCGCATCAACCGTTCGAGCGGAGCCATAAATTCCGGCAACCGCATCTGCATGTTAAAATGACCTGCCAGCGAGACGGTCGGCAAAATCAAAAACGTCGCAGCCGCAATCCACATCAGCAGCCGGACATCCCGCACTTGCTTCAGACCGAGAAACGAAGCAGGCTGCCTGCTGCAAAGCCACGCCGCAGCCATTGCAGGAAACAGAAAAACAAGGATGGACGCCACCAGTTGAGCATATTGCAGGCTCATCGCCGAATCCGCATCCAAGCCTGTCACCGCCGTCAACACCACCATCGCAACAGACGCCGCAACAAAGCCCATGCACAGCAGCATCGTCAACACGCCGAAATGAAAAAGCACGGAACGCCCGGCAAAAATCCCCTTCATCATAATATATATACTGTAAAATAAAATAACTTCCGTGCCTTTCGGGACGGAAGTTATTGGTTCTCGATTCAAGTACGCATACTATCTTTTCGGTAGCGCTTCTTTTACAATCATTTGACGGCCTTGATATTCCGTCTCGTTCAATTCACTAATCATGTTGCGTGCTTCTTCATCATCAGGCACTTCCGCAAATGCAAATCCTTTTGAGCGACCCGTATCACGGTCTTTAATCAATCTTACGGAGTCGACTTCGCCAAACTCCTCCAATGTTCTTTTCAAATCGTCTTCGCGTACACGATAGTTTAAATTACCAATGTAAATGTTCATAAAAAATTAAATATAAAATTGTTACTAATGGAAAGTAAGAAAAAACCGGAAAGTTCGTAACAATGAAATATAAATCCACATAATCAAGATAATGAAGAAATTAAAAACGATTGTTATGTACATTCAAAGCAAATCAATTCTTTCACGGCGCAAAGAAACGAATAAAAACTAAATAAACCTGCTTTTCCCGAAAAAAAAATCATCTTCTTCCAATAATCGTACTCCGGATATTTGCGAGATTGAAATTATAAATCTAATTTTGCACCCTACAATTCAAAAAGAGAATAGACAGTATTAATATAAACTATTTAGAATGAACATTTCACTTGTACACAACGACGCTGTAAGCAGTATCGTGAAAATAGTAGTAGAAAAAAAAGATTACGAGCCGCAGGTAGAAAAACAATTGCGCCAGTACCGGCAAAAAGCCAATATTCCCGGTTTCCGAAAGGGCATGGTACCACTGGGGATGGTCAGACATTTGTACGGAAAACATGTGCTGACCGAAGAAGTGAACAAATGCCTCTCGGAAAATCTGTATAAATATATCCATAACAATGACATCAACATATTGGGCGAACCGTTGCCTAACGAAACGAAACAGAAACCCATTGATTTCGATACGCAGGAAGATTTTGAATTTTACTATGACATCGCGTTGTCGCCCCGGATAGACATCGCCCTGGACCAACACGATGAACTGACTTACTATAAAATCAATGCAGACGACACAACGGTGCAGAAGCAAATTGATTCCTACTGCAAAAACTACGGCTCTTACGACGAAGCGGAAGACATTGAAGCGCCCGACCTCGTCAGCGGCGTTCTTTCGGAACTTGACGAAAACAATACGCCCAAAGAAGACGGTATCGTGATGGCGGACGCTGAACTGATGCCGGAATATTTTAAAAACGACGACGAACGTGCCAAATTTATCGGTGCAAAAAAGAATGACGTCATCATTTTCAACCCAGACAAGGCATGTAACGGCTCTGCTGCCGATCTCGCCCTGCTGCTGAAGACGGACAAGGAAAATGCGACCGAAATCAAAAGCGACTTCAGCTTCGAAGTGCAGAAAATTACCCGATACAGACAAGCCGAGCTGGGCAGGGAACTGTTCGACAAGATACTGGGAGATAACGTCGTCAAAACCGAAGAAGAATTTAGGGAGAAAGTAAAACTCTCGCTGACCGAGCAAATGAAATTGGAAAGCGAATACAAGTTCCTGATTGACCTCCGGGCGTTCCTGATTAAAAAGGCCGAAAACGTCACCTTTGCCGACAATATACTCAAACGCTGGCTGCTGACGAACAAAGAAAATACACCCGAAAAACTGGATAAAAATTTCCCGAAACTCATCGACAACCTGAAATTCACTATCGCCAAAAACCAGATCATCCGTGAAAACGACCTGAAGGTCGCAGACGCAGACATCGAAAATGCCGCCAAGGAGATAACAAAAATCCAATTCATCCGGTACGGTATGCTTTTCCTGCCCGACCATGTGGTGGAAGAATATGCAAAAGACTTGTTGAAACAAGAAGACATGGTAGAAGAAATCACCGAACGTGCCTTGCAGGACAAACTGGTAGACTGGATTAAAAATCAAATCAAAATTGAGACAAAAGAAATCACGCACGAAGAATTTGTCAAACTGCCGGCATAAATCATTCTTGCGATAAGGGAAATCATTCCTCGAAAAACGGAAACAGAGTATCAATAAATTGCCGTTTGTGGAAATTTATTTATAACTTTGTTTTTCCGAATGCGGAGAGAAGCAATCTCCATGCATTTTCGGAATCAATTAATAACATATAAAAATAAGAAATATGAACGAATTTAGAAAATATGCAACCCGGCATCTGGGCATGAACGGAAACAAACTGGACAGCTACATGAACATCACGAGCAGCTACATCTCGCCAACCATCATCGAAGAGCGCCAGTTGAATGTAGCGCAGATGGACGTATTTTCACGACTGATGATGGACCGCATCATTTTTCTCGGCACGCAAATAGACGATTATGCGGCGAACGTGATTCAAGCGCAACTGCTTTATCTGGATACGAGCGATCCGGGCAAAAACATTTCCATCTACATCAATTCGCCCGGCGGTTCGGTATATGCCGGTTTGGGTATTTACGACACGATGCGTTTTATCGGGAGCAAAATCTCGACCATCTGTACCGGCATAGCTGCCTCGATGGCCTCCGTCCTGCTCGTAGCCGGCGAAAAAGGAAAACGTTTCGGACTGAAACACTCGCGGATTATGATACACCAGCCGTTGGGTGGTATGCAGGGGCAAGCTTCGGATATGGAAATTACGGTACGCGAGATTCTCAAGGTAAAAAAAGAACTGTACGGAATCATCTCCGAACACTCCGGCAAACCCTATGAACAAATCGAAAAAGACAGTGACCGTGATTATTGGATGACCGCGGAAGAAGCCGTAGCGTATGGAATGATCGACGAAATAATGGTACGTAAATAATCTTATGAAAAAAGAAGATAAATGTGCATTTTGCGGCAGGGGACACCACGAGGTAACCCTGCTCATTTCCGGCATATCGGGAGCCATCTGCGACGTATGCGCCGAACAGGCATACGACATCGTGAAAGAAAACGGCAAAAAAAACAAACTGTTCAAGCCGGACAGCAAGAATGTGCCCAAACCACAGGAAATAAAAGAATTTCTTGACGATTACGTCATCGGTCAGGACGAAGCCAAACGCTACTTGTCCGTAGCCGTCTACAATCATTACAAACGCCTGATGCAGGATACGTTCGACGATGTGGAAATCGAAAAGTCGAATATTATTATGGTCGGCTCGACGGGGACTGGCAAGACATTGCTGGCGCGTACGATTGCAAAAAAACTGAACGTGCCGTTCAGCATTGTGGACGCAACGGTACTGACGGAAGCCGGCTATGTAGGCGAAGATATCGAAAGCATCCTCACACGCCTGCTTCAAGCTGCCGATTACAACGTGAGCGCCGCCCAGCAGGGCATCGTTTTCATTGATGAAATAGACAAGATTGCCCGCAAGGGCGACAATCCGTCCATCACCCGCGACGTAAGCGGCGAAGGCGTACAGCAGGGATTGCTCAAACTGCTGGAAGGCGCCGTCGTCAACGTCCCGCCACAAGGCGGACGCAAACATCCCGAACAGCGAATGATTGCAGTAGACACGCGCAACATCCTGTTTATCTGTGGGGGCGCATTCGACGGCATCGAAAAGAAAATAGCGCAACGCCTGAACACGCACGTGGTGGGCTTCGGTGCAAGCAGGAACACGGCGCTTGTCGACCGCAGCAACTTCCTGAAATACATCACTCCTACCGACCTGAAAGCGTTTGGTCTGATACCGGAGATTATCGGTCGCCTGCCGATTCTCACCTACCTTGAACCATTAGACCGTGACGCCCTGCGCCTCATTCTGACGGAACCGAAAAACTCTATCATCAAACAATACATCAAACTGTTTGCAATGGACACGATAACACTTAAATTTGATGATGACGTCTACAACTATATTGTGGACAAAGCCATCGAATTTAAATTGGGCGCTCGGGGCCTTCGCTCAATTGTCGAAACTATCATGATGGACGACATGTTCATCATGCCCTCCGGCAATAAGCGTTCGCTCAAGGTCACGCTTGCCTATGCAAAAGAAAAACTTGAAGGAGCCGACATCAGTCGCCTGCAAATTGCATAGTTGAATACTTGGGATATGGTAAAAGAAGAAAAACAAGACCTTGCGGCACTATTGAAATATCATTTTGGTTTTGACAAATTCAAAGGAAATCAAAAAGCCATCATAGAAAATGTACTTTCCGAAAAAGATACGTTCGTACTGATGCCGACCGGTGGCGGCAAGTCGCTTTGTTACCAATTGCCGGCGCTGATACTGGAAGGGACGGCAATCATTATTTCGCCCTTGATCGCCCTGATGAAAAATCAGGTTGACGCGATGCGTAACTTCAGTGAAAAAGATGGTGTCGCACATTTTATCAATTCGTCGCTGAACAAATCGGCCATTGATCAAGTAAAACAGGATATATTGTCGGGACATACCAAACTCTTGTACGTAGCTCCCGAATCTCTGACAAAAGAAGAAAACATCGAATTTCTGCGGCAGGCGATGATTTCGTTCTATGCCGTGGACGAAGCGCACTGCATTTCGGAATGGGGACACGACTTCAGACCCGAATATCGCCGCATTCGCCCGATAATAAACGAAATAGGCAAACACCCGCTGATGGCTCTGACAGCTACGGCTACCCCCAAAGTACAACACGACATACAGAAAAACCTCGGCATGATGGACGCCACCGTTTTCAAGTCGTCGTTCAACCGCCCGAACTTGTATTATGAAGTACGCCCGAAAAGCAGCGACATCCACCGTGACATTATCAAGTACATCAAGGCGAACGAAGGCAAGTCCGGCATTGTATATTGCCTGAGTCGCAAGAGAGTAGAAGAATTTGCCGACATCTTGTGCGCAAACGGTATCAAGGCCTTGCCCTATCATGCCGGTATGGATTCGCAGATTCGTTCCGACAATCAGGATGCCTTTCTGATGGAAGAAGTCGACATTATTGTCGCAACGATTGCCTTCGGGATGGGAATTGACAAGCCGGACGTACGTTACGTGATTCACTACGACATCCCCAAAAGTCTGGAAGGCTATTATCAGGAAACGGGACGCGCGGGACGCGACGGTGGAGAAGGACAGTGCATTGCCTTCTATTCCAGCAAAGACTTGCACAAACTCGAAAAATTCCTGCAAGGAAAACCCGTTGTCGAACAGGAAATCGGCAAGCAACTGTTGCTCGAAACGGCCGCATATGCCGAAACGGCCGTATGCCGACGAAAAGTCCTGCTGCATTATTTCGGCGAAGAATACGGTGAAGATAATTGCGGAAGTTGCGACAACTGTATTAATCCCAAACATATGATAGAAGCAAAAGAATTATTGTCTACCGTACTCGAAGCTATCTACACGCTGAAAGAAAAATACAAAACCGAATATATTGTGAACTTTCTCATGGGCGTTGAAACGGCAGACATACTCTCGTACAGGCACAACGAATTGGAACTTTTCGGTTCGGGTATGGAGGACGGAGAAAAAATCTGGAATGCCGTTGTCCGTCAGGCACAGATAGCCGGCTTCCTTGCAAAGGATATTGAGAATTACGGCCTGCTGAGAATCACCTCCAAAGGTCGCGAGTTCATGAAAAATCCCGTTTCTTTCAAGATTTTGAAAGACAACGAATTTGAAGAAGACGACAACCCCGAAACATCAACGCGTGGCGGTGGTTCATGCGCCGTAGACCCGGCGTTGTTTTCCATTATGAAAGACTTGCGGAAAAAACTGTCCAAACAACTGGAAGTGCCGCCGTTCGTCATATTCCAGGACCCATCGCTTGAGGCCATGGCCACAACCTATCCTGTCAGAATAGAGGAATTGCAAAATATCCCCGGCGTAGGAGCAGGCAAAGCCAAACGCTACGGAGCCGAATTTATCGCAATCATCAAGAAATATGTGGAAGAAAACGAAATCGAACGACCCGAAGACTTGCGTGTCCGCACGGTTGCAAACAAATCCAAACTCAAGGTATGGATCGTGCAAAGCATTGACCGCAAAGTGGCGCTGGACGACATTGCCATATCCAAAGGGCTTGACTTTAACGAATTATTGAACGAAATAGAAGCCATTGTCTATTCCGGCACACGCATAAATATTGACTATTTCATCGACGAAGCGATGGACGAAGACCATGTGGAGAATATATACGACTATTTCAAGGAATCGGAAACGGATGATCTGGAAATAGCCATCAATGAACTTGGAAGTGATTACACGGAAGAGGAAATCCGCCTGATACGTGTCAAGTTCCTCTCGGAAATGGCAAATTAATAGTTTTTTAAAATAATAATATGATAAGAAAACTGAATATGAAAAATGCAGTAAGAAAAATTTTTGTATGGATAATTTTAGGGTTTAATCTTTGTATGGCAAATGCACAGGATGAAGACAATCCTGTAGTGATGACTGTTGCAGGGAAAGACATTCCGCTGTCCGAATTTCTTTTTCTGGCGCAAAAGGATACTTCGGTAGATCTTCTGAACAAGAAATCGCTGGCAAATTATATCGAACTGTTTAAAAACTTCAAACTGAAAGTGGCGGAAGCCGAATCGAAACGGTTTCATGAATCGCTGAAATTCAATGACGAACTGAACAATTACAAATCGCAGTTAAGAGACAGCTATCTTTCCGACAAGGAAGGTGAAGCAGAAGCCATCAGAAAAGTATACGACAGAGGGAATGAAGTCTTGTCCGTCAGTCATATTCTGTTCAAATTCCCGTCGTCCAAAGTAGTTTCAAAAGACACGGCAGCCGTTTACCGGAAAGCCGACGAAACATACCGGCGCATCGCCGCAGGCGAAGATTTTGCTGAAGTGGGCAAAGCCTTGGCCGCCGATACTGTTGCCGTCTACGAAACCATCGACTATATCTTTCCCCTGGAGGTCATGAAACCGTTCGAAGATGCCGCTTATTCGTTGAAAAATGTCGGCGATATCTCCGGACCGGTACGAACCGATCTCGGATTTCACCTTATCCGTCTGGACAAGCGCATCAAAAATCCGGGCAGAGTGAAAGTAGCACATATCCTGATTGCTTCGGAGGAAAACCAGAGCGACCCAAAAAACAATGACGACGAGGCGCTTCTGGAAAAAGCCAACGCCATTTACGCACGTGCCGTAAATGGTGAAGATTTTGCCGAACTGGTCAGAAATAACACGTCGGATATGACTACAATCAAGCGTGACGGCGAACTGCCTTTTTTCGGGCCGGGCGAAATGGTCAAACCCTTCGAAGAGGCTGCATTTGCACTGAAAGATACGGGCGAAATATCCAAACCTCTGAAAACGAGATATGGATACCATATCATTAAACTGTTGAACAAGGCCGGACGTCCTTCGTTCGAAGAAATGGAATCATCCATCTACGGGGCAATGAAGCAGGGCGAATGGAATTTCGAACTTTTCAAATCTTTTGAAGAACGCGAAAAAAAGAAATTCAACTACGTCTTTTATCCCGAAGCATATGCGGAACTGCAGAAGCTTTGCGATGTTTACCATCCGGAAGATACGGCCTTTTATAATTACGCCGTACAACTCACCAAGCCGCTGATGGTGCTGAACGGCAATTCTTTCCCGCAGAACGAATTTGCCGAATATCTCCGGCTCTACCCGTTCTCGACCAAACGCTATGCAGGCGATTTCCTGTACGACATATTTCGCCAATTTGTTAGAACCGTCGTTACCGAGTTGGAGAAAAGGACGCTAAGCGAATATCATCCCGAATTTGATCAGTTGGTGAAAGAATATTATGACGGCATCCTGCTGTTCGAAATCAGCAGCAATCGCGTGTGGGACAAACCCATCGAGGAACAAGAGAAATTGGAAGCCGAATGGGTCAAAGAACTCAACCAAAAATATGAAGTTAAACTCAATCAGAAAGTATTGAAGAACCTGAAAAAGTATCTCAAAAAGAAACGAAACTGATTGCAGATGAAGCAAACGCTTGTTTTCATTCTTATGGTCGGCATGTGGAGCGCATGTCAATCCGAAACAACGGAGAACGCGGATGTGCTGGTTACGATAGACAAACACTCGCTGTCGCGAAGTGAGGTCGAACAAATTATCCCCAAAGGCACATCGCAAGCCGACAGTTTGTTGCTTGCCGAAAGTTTCGTCCGCAAATGGGTTAAGGACATCCTGACCTACGAAGTGGCCGAGCGGAATATCGGCAGTAAAGACGATGAAATCAATCGTCTGGTAGATGAATATCGCCGTTCGCTGCTCAGGCACCGTTATCAGAAATTTCTAATAGAAAGCAATCTGTCTCCCAAAATACAAGAACAGGAAAAAATAGCTTACTACGAAGCGAATCGGGAAAAATTCATTTTGGATCACAACCTGATAAGAGGCTTGTTCTTGAAAATCCCCGTCAATGCGCCAGGACTGGACAAGATACGCAGACAGTATCTTTCGCGCGACCCCGAAGCATTGGAAGCAATCGAAAAATTCAGTATGCAGCAGGCCGTTATCTATGATTATTTCTACGACCGGTGGATAGATTTTGACGAGATTATCGACAAAATGCCGGTTCAGATATCTCATGCGGCGTGGTATTTGCAGTCGCACAACTCTATCGAGGCTTATGACAGCACTTACTGCTACCTGCTGAACATTGACGAATACTTGCTGGCCGGAAGCGTAGCCCCCTACGACTATGCAGATATGCAGATTCAAGAGTTGATGATTAACAAACAGAAAGTCACCTTTCTGAAAAACTTTGAAGAAGAACTCTATACGGATGCCGTCCGTAAAGGGAAAGTAAGATTTAATAATAAATAAACAGACGATTAAATATGAAAAGATGTTTGATGCTATGCATGATAGTAGCTTGTAGCCCGATCCTTGCGTTTGGGCAAAACAATGTGATTGACGAAATCGTATGGATTGTGGGAGACGAGGCAATCCTGCTTTCCGACGTGGAATCGCGCCGCCTGTTCATGCAGAACGACGGAATGCGTTTTGACGGCGACCCATACTGCTTTATTCCCGAGCAAATGGCCATTGAGAAACTGTATCTGAATCAGGCAAAGATAGACAGTATAACGATAGAAGAATCGCAAATAATACGCATTGCCGACCAGTGGGTTAACGGATGGATCGCGCAAGCCGGTTCGAAAGAAAAACTGGAAGAATATTACAACAAAAAACTGTCGCAAATCAAGGAAGAGCGAAAAACCGTCGAGCGCGAAAGACAAACCGTGGCGAAAATGCAACAGCATATCGTAGGCGACATTAAACTGACGCCCTCGGAAGTGCGAAGCTATTTCCGCAATATTCCGCAAGACAGTTTGCCTATAATTCCAACTACCGTCGAGGTGCAGATTATCACCTTCGAACCGAAGATTCCATTTGAAGAAATCGACGCTATCAAAGCGCGTCTGCGCGAATTTACGGAGCAGGTGAACAGCGGCCAGATGGAATTTTCGACTCTGGCGCGCATGTATTCCGAAGATCCCGCCTCGGCTCCGCTCGGCGGCGGAATGGGATTCATGAGCAAAGGCAGTTTGCTGCCTGAATTTGCCAATGTGGCTTTTAATCTGACCGACCCCAAAAGAGTTTCCAATATTGTGGAAACGGAATACGGCTTTCACATCATCCAACTGATCGAAAAACGGGGCGACCGCATCAACTGTCGACATATCCTGCTAAAACCCAGAGTATCCGACAAAGAACTGAACGAGGCGACGACACGCATGGACTCGCTTTACACGGACATCGTCAACAACAAACTGGCATTTGACGAAGCGGCTACCTATCTTTCTTACGACAAGGATACGCGAAACAACAAAGGATTGATGGTCAACCAAAATTATGAAAGCAAGCACTACGGAACACCCAAGTTCGAGATGGAAGAACTCCCGCAGGCCGTAGGCATCGTCGTGGACAAGTTGGAGATAGGGGAACTATCCAAACCTTTCAGGATGATTACCGACAAGCAAAAAGAAGTGATTGCCATCGTCAAACTCAAAACAAGGACGCCGAGCCACAGGGCGAATCTGGCAGACGACTATCAGGCGCTCAAGTCGGTAGTCGAAAACCGGAAAAGAGAAGATCTTCTGAAAGACTGGGTAATAAAGAAACAGAAAACCACATACGTCCGCATATCCGAAGGATGGCGCGATTGCGACTTCGTGTATCCGGGCTGGGTGAAGTGACGATGAACGGGGCAAAATCATATTTTCCCGTCTCCCTGTTTCTGGCGCTCGCAATTCATGTTTCCGCCCGACAAAGCATCGACACGGTACCTCCGCAAACGACAAAAGTCTATCTGGAACATGCCGATGTCCAGTCTTTCGACAAATTGATCGCCGCAGACCGTCAGGTTCTGACGGGCAACGTCCGTTTCCGCCACGACAGTTCGTTCATGTATTGCGACAGCGCCTACTTCTTCGAACAAAACAGCTCGCTCGAAGCCTTCGGAACGGTAAGAATGGAACAGGGCGACACGCTCTTCGTCTTCGGCGATTATCTTTTCTACGACGGTGTCAAACAACTCGCGGTAATGCGCCGAAACGTGCGGATGGAAAACATTCAGCCCGACAGTTCGATCGTCACGCTTTTCACCGACAGCCTGAACTACGACCGCATAAGCGGCATCGGATACTATTTTGAAGGAGGCATGATTGTGGATGCCGAAAACGAACTCACATCAATCTACGGACAATACTCGCCTGCAACGAAACAGGCCATATTTCAGGACAGCGTCCGTCTGGAAAACCCGAAGTTCACGCTGTATTCCGACACGCTGCACTACAATACCGATACGAAAATTGCAACCATACTCGGGCCTTCCGTAATCGTGTCCGACAGCGGAACGGTCTACACTTCGAAGGGATGGTACAATACTGCCGACAACACTTCCCTCCTGCTGGACCGCTCGGAGATACATTCCGGCAACCGTCTTCTCACGGGTGATTCGATAGTATACAACCGTGCGACGGGCTTCGGAGAAGCGTTCGGCAACATTTTCATACGCGACACGCTGAACAAAATCATTCTCGAAGGGCAGTACGGGTATTACAACGAAAAGACGGAATTTGCCTTCGCCACCGACAGCGCCCGGTGTCTGGAATATTCGCAGGGCGATACGCTCTACATGCACGCCGATACGTTCGAAATGACGAGCCTCGATTCCGTCGGGCGCATACTGAAAGCCTATCACCACGTCCGCCTCTTCCGCACCGATATTCAGGGGGTTTGCGATTCGATGCGCTTCGATACGAAAGATTCCATTCTCTACATGCATTCCGACCCCGTCCTGTGGAACGAACAGTACCAGCTCTACGGCGATACCATCAAAATGTATATGCGCGACAGCACGGTGGACTATGTCCTCGTACACCCGTCCGCGTTTGCCGCGCAGCAATTAGACACCTCCGCCTTCAACCAGTTGAGAGGACGGGAATTGTACGCATGGTTCGAAGGGAAAACCGTACGCACGATATATATCGACGGCAACGCCGAAACCATCTGGTACACGACGGAAGACAACGGCATAATCACGGATATGAACAAGACGCAAAGCAGCTACCTCAGAATATGGTTCAAAGACAGTCAAATGGAAAAACTCCTGATATGGCCCGAACCGCAGGGCAAACTGACGCCGCTCTCCCTCCTCGCTCCCGAAGAGCGCACGCTGAAAGATTTTTACTGGTACGACTACATGCGTCCGCGCGACAAGGACGACATCTTCCGCAGAATTGAAAGAAATGCGAACGAAAAACCTGCAAAAAACAATATATTTCGTAATTTCGCACCATAAACCCAATAAAAAAAAGACGGATATATGAAACTGTTTTCGTTCTACAACGTGCGCAAACCGCGCCGGTTCGAGCACAAACCCATTTACTGGGACCCGCGAAAAGAGGCGCTTGAAGAGCGCATCCGCAAAGTGAAAAGAGAAATGGGCGTACAGGAAGAAACTCCCGAAGACTACAAACCGTCCATCAAGGGTACTTTTATCGAAGGAACGACACACCTGAAAAAAAGCAGAGTAAAAGGCGACGACATACACAACCGCACCTACCGCAACATGCGACTGCTGCTTCTGCTCGCCGTCCTCGCCGTCGTTTTCTGGTATCTGTTCATGCGACAATGAGCGACGTCATTCACTTACTCCCCGATCATATAGCGAACCAGATTGCGGCAGGCGAAGTAATTCAGTCTGCCGCATCCGTCGTGAAGGAACTGACGGAAAATGCGGTTGACGCCGGCGCACAACGCATCATCGTACACGTCAAAGACGCGGGACGCACGCTGATACAGGTCGTCGACGACGGAAAAGGAATGTCGGAAACCGATGCGCGAATGGCTTTCGAACGCCACGCCACGTCGAAAATAATCGACGCCAAAGACCTTTTCAACCTGCATACGATGGGATTCCGGGGCGAAGCGCTGGCCTCTATCGCCGCCGTGGCGCAGGTCGAACTGCGGACGCGCCTCAGAGGCGCCGAACTGGGCACAAAGCTATCCATCTCCGGCTCGGCGCTCGACTTTATCGAGCCGGACGCCGGAGCCGAAGGCAGCGTATTCTCCATCAAAAACCTGTTCTACAACGTGCCCGCGCGCCGACGCTTCCTCAAATCCGTCGAAACGGAACTGAGAAACATCATAAGAGAATTTGAACGCGTAGCGCTGGTCAACCCGCACATCGCCTTTATACTGAAACACAACGACACGGAAATCATGAACCTGCCCGTCTCCGGCCTGCGACAGCGCATAATCAACGTCTTCGGAAAAAAACTCAACCAAAAACTGCTTACCCTCGAAGTCGCGCACGCCATCGTCGACATCGAAGGATTTATCGGACACACGGACGCAGTGAAACGCAAAGGATCCCTTAACTTCTTCTTCGCAAACGGACGCTTCATGCGGAATCCCTATTTCCACAAGGCAGTGATGCAGGCCTACGAACCGCTGGTGCCTTCGGGCGAAACGCCCGACTATTTTATCTTCCTGACGGTAGACCCGTCGACCGTCGACATCAATATCCATCCGACCAAAACGGAAATAAAATTCGAACACGAACGTTCCGTATGGCAAATCCTCGCATCCGCCGTGCGCGAAACGCTGGGAAAAGCCAACGCCGTGCCCAGCATCGACTTCGATACGGAAAAAACACTCGACATACCGGTCTACAACCCCGCCGGAATCGTGGCGCCGCCACAACTGCAAGTCGACCGACGCTACAATCCCTTCCGCCCGGCATCGCATCCCGCCTGTTCCGAACGTGACTGGCATACGCTCTACAAAGGCTTCGAGCAAGATCGCGGCGACCCGCAGGACGACTCCGACCGACAGTTGCCGCCGGCAGACGAAGACCTCCCCGGCGAAACGCTCTTTTCGCACGTCGCATCCTCCTGCTTTCAGTACAGAAATCGCTACATCATCACCCCCCTCAAATCCGGACTCGTCATCATCGACCAGCGGCGCGCGCACATCCGTATCCTCTACGAACAGTACCGGACGAACATGATGCGGAAACAAAGCGTCTCGCAGAAAATCCTCTTCCCCGAAATCGTCGAACTGACCCCGTCCGAAGCAGCCCTGATGCCCGTCATCGCAGACGAACTGCAATGGCTGGGATTCGAACTCAGCCCGATGGGAAACCACTGCTATTCGGTCAACGGACTGCCCGCGGGCGTAAAGGAATGTAACCCGACAAGGCTGCTGAAAGAAATCGTAGGAAACATCATGGAACACGGCATCGCCGAAAACGACCGCATGAGGGAAACGCTGGCGCTCTCGCTGGCAAAAACCGTCGCCATCGGCCACGCTAAAACGCTGACAATAGAAGAAATGGAATCCATCGTAGCCGCGCTCTTCTCCCTGCAGGCAAACAACCTTACCCCCGACGGCAAAACCATAATGACCATCCTCACCGACGACGAACTTGCAAAACGGTTCCGGTAGATACAATACCGGTACGGCCCCGGTGGCTGATCTTTTCACCTTCTCCTGCGTCGGACGCCCGTTTATTTACCCGGAAATTTCCATTTCTCTTTTTACCCGGTTTTTGAACATAAAATAACATCTGCGAGAGGCTCACTGACATCAGTGGGAGACTCACTGACATCAGTGAGAGACTCACTGACATCAGTAGAAGACTCACTGACATCAGTGAGAGACTCACTGACATCAGTAGAAGACTCACTGACATCAGTGAGAGATTCACTGACATCAGTGGGAGACTCACTGACATCAGTGAGAGACTCACTGACATCAGTGGGAGACTCACTGACATCAGTGGGAGACTCACTGACATCAGTGAGAGACTCACTGACATCAGTGGGAGATTCACTGACATCAGTGGGAGATTCACTGACATCAGTGAGAGATTCACTGGCATCAGTGAGAGCTTCAGTTGTGCAGGACGCATGTTAAATAAAACAAATTGTGTTTTTTTGCGATATTCCGACCGTTTTGTTTCGATGTTTTTGTGCAAATTTGCTGTCGGATTTTCCAAAAAACTTCCAAAACACATTACATAACAAATATATTGATATGAAAAACATTAAGAATGTAGCAATTTTTGCAGGTTTATTTGCCTCTTCATGCCTTTCGGCATTTGCAGGCGAAGCCGATTTGGCAATCCCGGATCTTCACGCCGGGTCGTTCCATATTTTCGGGAGTGACGTTTCGTCCTGGAGCTTCCTGTTCTGCGGGGCGATTGTGATTGCCGGCACGCTGGGCTTTAGCCTTTTGCTGTTCAGGCAGGTGGAAAGGCTGCCGGCGCACGTGTCGATGAAAAACGTGGCCGCCACGATCTATTCCACCTGCCGAACCTATCTGGTGCAGCAGGGCAAGTTTCTTTTGATGCTGTTTGCGCTCATCGCGCTCGTGCTGTGCGTCTACTTTTTCGGACTGGTCGGGCAGTCGGTGGGGGTAGTGCTTCAGGTACTGCTTTTTTCCGTTATCGGAATGGCGGGATCATATCTGGTAGCCTGGTATGGCATCCGCGTCAACACTTATGCCAATGCGCGAACGGCTTTCGCCTCGCTGAAAGGGCGCCCGCTGGATGTGGTAAACATTCCACTTAAGGCGGGAATGAGCGTGGGGCTGTTCCTTATTTCCCTCGAACTGGTCTTAATGGTAGTGATTCTGCTTTTTGTGCCCCGCGACATCGTGGGAATCTGTTTCCTCGGATTTGCTATCGGCGAATCGCTCGGAGCAAGCGCATTGCGTATCGCAGGCGGCATTTTTACCAAGATTGCCGACATCGGTTCCGATTTGATGAAGGTCGTCTTCAAGGTGAAAGAAGACGACCCGCGCAATCCCGGCGTGATTGCCGACTGTACGGGCGATAATGCGGGCGACAGCGTAGGGCCGACAGCCGACGGATTCGAAACGTACGGCGTGACGGGCGTCGCCCTGATTACGTTCATCACCCTCGCCGTGCCGAGTCCCGATATGCAGGCCAAGCTGATTGTCTGGATTTTCGGGATGCGCTTCCTGATGGATTTCCTGTCGGGATGCGCCTTTTTCATTAACCAGGGTATATCGGGAAAACTTTACGGAAATAAAAAGGATTTCGATTTCGAAGCGCCTCTTATGCGGCTGATTGTGATTGCGGCCGTATTGTGCATCTCGGCAAGCTTCTTCATGAGCTATATGCTGCTGGGCGATTTGCCGGACGGTTCGCTGTGGTGGAAACTGGCGGTGATAATCGGTTGCGGCACGCTGGCGGCGCTGCTGATTCCCGAATTTACGAAATATTTCACAAGCTCAAAGTCGCGCCATGTGAAAGAAATCGTGACGGCGTCGCGCGAAGGCGGCCCTTCGCTGAATATCCTTTCGGGCATCGTGGCCGGATACTTCGGCTCGTTCTGGACGGGATTGCTGATTGCCGCGCTGATGACCGTCGCCTATTTCACGGCGCAAACGGGACTTACGGATGTGATGGGCGTTCATGCCTCGATTTTTGCTTTCGGCCTTGTGGCGTTCGGCTTTCTGTGCATGGGGCCGGTGACGATTGCGGTAGACAGCTACGGCCCCGTGACGGACAATGCGCAATCGGTATTCGAACTTTCGCAAATCGAATCCATCCCCAATATCGAGCAGTCCGTGGAAAGAGAATACGGCTTCAAACCCGATTTCGAACGCGGAAAGCATTTTCTGGAAGCAAACGATTCGGCCGGAAACACATTTAAAGCGACGGCCAAGCCGGTACTGATCGGTACGGCGGTGGTGGGTGCGACGACGATGATTTTCTCCATTATCCTGCTGCTGGAAAAGGTCGGGCTGCTGCATTTGTCGCTGACCGATGCGCCCGTCATACTCGGACTGATTTGCGGCGGCGCGGTGATTTTCTGGTTCAGCGGCGCTTCCATACAGGCTGTGACTACGGGAGCATACCGCACGGTGGAGTTTATCAAACAAACTTTCAGGATGGACGACAGCGAAGCGAATGCCGACGATTCGAGGGAAGTAGTAAAAATCTGTACGCAGTATGCCCAGAAAGGAATGTGGAACATCTTCCTCGCCCTTATATCCCTCACGCTGGCATTTGCCTTTATCGACCCCAATTTCTTTGTGGCCTATCTGGTTTCGATTGCCGTATTCGGATTGTTTCAGGCCATATACATGGCCAATGCAGGCGGTAGCTGGGACAATGCGAAAAAGATTGTCGAAGTGGAACTGAAAGAGAAAAACACGCCGCTGCACGAATCGGTCGTAGTAGGCGACACTGTGGGCGACCCGTTCAAAGACACTTCTTCGGTATCGTTGAACCCGATTATCAAATTCTCCACCCTGTTCGGACTGCTTGCTACGGAGATTTGCATCGAAATGAAGCTGGGCGAAGGAATTACCGACTATTCCGGTTATATCGCCTTCGTATTCCTGCTGACGGGGCTGGTATTTGTATGGCGCTCGTTCTACAAGATGCGGATTCCGCAGAAGTAGAAGATAATTTCGACAAAGCGCCCGGAAACTTCTTACCGTTTTCCGGGCGCTTTTTTTATGTGTATCCGTTGCCGTAAGATCAGTAAACCGGCGCTTTCAGGCTTTCGCCGCCGGAAAGTACTATAATGTATATGCCTTTCGGGAAGCGGATGCCGTCGAGGGCTGTCGTGCCTGCCTGAACACGGCCTTCATACAGCTTTGCACCGGAAAGGGAATAAACCGACACCTGCTGCGGACGTGCGCTGCGGATATGGATAATGCCGTTCTGCGACCATGCCGACGACGGGGATGCGTCTACAACTTCGTTGGCAAGGCCTTCGCCCGAAGTAAGGTCGTTGGGATAGAAGACGACGTATTTCGTCAGTTCCCATTCTCCGTCGGTCCATGTGTAGTAATGCCGGACGGCGGGATTGCCTTTGCTGTCGTTTTTTACTATCTCTTTTTTTCTTTTTTCCGACCGGGGGCTGTATGATTCCATTATACTCCCTTCGTTGTTGAGCGTGTACTTATTTGTAATCACCCACTGATCCGAGACTTTCTCGGAAGTTTCATAAAAGCTAATATGCCCGTTGGAATCCCACTGGTACGTTGTTTTTCGAGACAAATCGGTACCGTTATACCCTTCAATTGATACGGGCTGACCGTGCTCGTTATACGAAAACACGAAACTGTACGCCGGATACGAATTGTCGGGATTGGCT
>JAISNP010000115.1 GCA_031276175.1 Tannerella sp. | reverse complement strand
ATCGCCGCCGCAAAAGGAATATCCTTGGGATTATTGTACGCATGACCGAGGAACCTCGGCGAAAGCAGCAGCAGCGCCATCGTCACGACGCCCGCCCGCCAGCCTCCCGCCCGGACGGCAATCAGTCCGGCGAACAATATCGCCAGCCAGCCGAACAGCGCATTAAAAATATGCCGCGTCACGTGAATGTCTTCTATCCCGAACGCGCGGTTCACGAAGGCCGTCGCCACGTCGAAAGATGCCCCGTAATACTTCAGGTTTGCAAAATTCAGGCAAGCAGTATCCCGGCCTCCCGATGCGTAAAAATCCAGCACGTAATTGCCCTGCGGAATCTGATACGTATCCTCATCCCCGCTGTTTCCCGCATCGAGGCTAAGCAGCGGCAACGCAAAAAACAAAACCGCCGCAAGGCCGACAAAAGCCCGCTGCCAGTAATCGCGCTTTACGGTCGCGTCCGTCGTTGCGCACGGCTCATTTTCAGCAACCGGCAATACGGGTTTCGCCGGCGGGGAAGCCTTTTTTGATTTCCCTGTTTTTCTGTTCGTCATATACTTTTCGTTTGATGGTGTTACGGTATAATCGCGTCCTTAATTTCCGTCCACGGCCCCTTCACCCCGCGCGTATTCTCCCACCGTGCGGCGAAGTAGATCCATTTCCCGCGTTCGTCGCCGCGGAAGGTCAGCCGCAGCGGCGAACGTGTGGCAAACTCGCTGTATCGGAGTTCCGACCAGTCGACCGGCCGGTCTTCGGCAATCACCCAGCACAGCTCCATGCCGTGCACCCCGTGCGGTTTGGCATGTCCCTTGCCGTCCATGCCGCCGAACTTGATTTCGATGACGGCGGGCGACGGGGTGAGTATTTCTATCTTCGGCTCACCGTCCGGCGCGGGCACGGGCGTCGGCTTGCGGTTGTGCGTAGGAAGCGCCATGCCGGCGAGGGCGTCCACGGGCACGGCCGGATTCAGAATCAGTTGCCCCTGTATAAAAGGGCGCAGCACATGCTCAAGCGCCGCGCGCGCCGTATTTCGCCGCTGAATGGCGGCATGAGTGCGCGTCATCGGATTTTCGGACACTTCAATCGCCGCATCAAATTCGGCGATTAGCGGGTCGAGCGCATCTATGGCCGCTGCGGAGATATTCCATTCTTTTTGATTGGCCGTCACTTGCTCGCGTATGTGATGCACTTTGTTTTGAAACTCCAGCGAGTTGGAGGGCAGGTAATCGGTTCTTCCCATAGTTTTTACTGTTGATGAATTACACTTCGATTCTTTGCGTATTATTTTTTTAATATGAAAATAGTTTTTTCACAGAAAACAGAATGCTTTTTTTCAAAGGGATAAAGCCTGTCCCCATGGGGAAAAAGTTTTTCCCTGAAGGGATAAAGCCTGTCCCTATGGGGAAAAAGTTTTTCCCTGAAGGGATAAAGCCTGTCCCCACGGGGAAAAAGTTTTTCCCTGAAGGGATAGAGCCTGTCCCCACGGGGAAATAGTTTTTCCCTGAAGGGATAGAGCCTGTCCCCATGGGCAAAGGTATGATAATTTTTCATTTTCCGCAAAAAAGAATGTAAAAACGGAGGCTTCGCTTTGGTAACGATAAACTATGAACGATAAACTATGGACGGGGAGGTTTAATCTTTGTGTGCGCCGTGCCTCCTTGTTGGAACTGGTGTTGGGACGAGATTCTATCTCGTTCGATTTATTACTGCAGATTCCATCTGTATATTCTTTTTATTTCAACACGGAGACACGGAGTGCACGGAGACGGGCGCGGATTCCGGTTGTACGTATCCGGAGGTTTCGCGGATAAAATTGCTCCGGGACATCATTTCTACCTAATTTCTCTTAACAGAACAACCGCAGTAGCAGGAATGTGTTGCCTCCATACGACCTTATTACCTCATTGTTTATTCATATGAAGGAGGCAATGAGGTTTAAGAAGGGTTGTGGGTCTTACTTTGCCTTTGCTACTGAGGTTGTTTTGTCCTTTAAATTAGGTGGAAATCAGGTTTTTCTCTGTGTGCGCCGTGCTTCCGTGTTGAGATTGATTATTCGGGGAGCAGGGAGAGGCGGAGTTCGTCCAATTGCGACTGGTCGATGGTTGATGGGGCGTCGATCATGACGTCTCGTCCGGCATTATTTTTCGGGAAGGCGATGCAATCGCGTATGGAGTCGAGGCCGGCAAAGAGCGAGACCCAGCGGTCCAGTCCGTAGGCGATGCCTCCGTGCGGCGGGGCGCCGTATTTGAAGGCGTTCATGAGGAATCCGAACCGTGCCTGCGCCTGTGCTTCGGTGAAGCCGAGCAGTCGAAACATTTTGTTTTGCAACGCGCTGTCGTGGATACGTATGGAGCCTCCGCCGACTTCGGCGCCGTTGACGACCATGTCGTAGGCGTTGGCGCGGACGGCTCCGGGGTTGCTGTCCAGCAGGTGGATGTCTTCGGGCTTGGGTGAGGTGAAGGGATGGTGCATGGCATAATATCGTCCGTCGTCTTCGCTCCATTCAAAGAGCGGAAAGTCGACTACCCACAGGCAGGCGAAGGTGTTTTTGTCGCGAAGTCCGAGCCGCGCGCCCATTTCGAGGCGGAGTTCGCCGAGCTGTTTGCGCGTTTTCATTGCGTCGTCGCCCGACAGGATGAGTATCAGGTCGCCCGGCTTTGCCGTGAAGGCGTTTTTTAATTGTTGGAGCGTTTCCTGCGAAAAGAATTTGTCGACGCTCGACTTCACCTGACCGTCCGGCTCTACGCGGGCGTAGACAAGGCCTTTGGCACCGATCTGGGGGCGTTTGACGAAGTCGGTCAGTTCGTCCAGCTGTTTGCGGGTGTATACGGCGGCGCCTTCCGCGCATATTCCGGCGATGCAGGCGGCGTTGTCGAAGACGGAAAAGCCGTGTCCCTGAAGGATGCCGGCCGGTTCGACGAATTTCATGCCGAAGCGGATGTCCGGTTTGTCGGTGCCGTAATATTTCATGGCGTCCACCCATGTCATGCGCGTGAAGGGTTCGCGTATCGTGATTCCCCGTATCGTTTCGAACAGGTGTTTGGACATTCCTTCGAATACTTGCAGCACGTCTTCCTGTTCCACAAAGCTCATTTCGCAGTCTATTTGCGTAAATTCCGGTTGGCGGTCGGCGCGCAGGTCTTCGTCGCGGAAGCATTTTACGATCTGGAAATACCGGTCGAATCCCGAAACCATCAGCAGTTGCTTAAAGGTTTGCGGCGACTGCGGGAGGGCGTAGAATTGGCCGGGATTCATGCGCGAGGGGACTACAAAATCGCGCGCGCCTTCGGGAGTGGAACTGATCAGGACAGGCGTTTCCACTTCCATGAAACCGAGGCTGTCCAAATAGCGGCGCACTTCGATCGTCATCCTGTGCCGAAGCTCAAGGTTGGCGCGCACGGCGTTGCGTCGCAGGTCGAGATAGCGGTATTTCATCCGCAGGTCGTCGCCGCCGTCCGTATTATCTTCGATGGTGAATGGCGGGGTTTGCGAAACGTTAAGCACGGTCAGTTCCGACACGATGATTTCGATCTCTCCCGTGGGGATATTCATGTTTTTGTTTTCGCGTTTCTTTACCGTGCCTGTTGCCCGGATTACGTATTCGCGCCCAAGCCGGTTTGCCTTTTCGCAGAGCGGGGCGTCGACTTCTTCATTAAATACGAGCTGTGTAATACCGTAGCGGTCGCGTATGTCCGCAAAAGTCATCCCGCCCATTTTGCGCGTTTTCTGTACCCATCCGGCCAGCGTGACCGTCCGTCCTTCGTCCGGGAGGCGCAATTCTCCACATGTGTTTGTTCTGAACATAATATGTTTTGTAAAAAATCGGACAAAGGTAAAGAAAAAAACGCGAACGGGAAAGGTGCGCCCGCCTTCCCGGTGCGCAGACGTCGCGCGGCATCCCGTTCCGGTTTGAACGGTAGCGGAAATCGCCGTATTTTTGCAGACAGAATCAATTTGATATGCCGAAAATGGAAAAGTATGAAAAGGAGCGTCATCCGTTGCCGCCGTTTTTCCCTGCCGATGCGCGTGCGCTGATGCTGGGCAGCTTCCCGCCGAAAAAAGCGCGCTGGAAGATGGAGTTTTATTACCCGAACCTTCAGAACGACATGTGGCGGATTTTCGGGCTTGTGTTTTTCGGGAAGGCGGATTACTTCCTGACCGCCGACCGCAAGTCGTTTCGCGAAGAGGCGATCCGCAGTTTCCTTGCGCATAAGGGCATTGCCGTGTGGGATACGGCGATGGAGGTGAACCGGCTGAAAGGAAATGCTTCCGACAAGTATCTGGAGGTGTTGCAGCCGATAGACCTGTCGGAGGTGTTGTCGCGGCTGCCGCATTGCGAGGCGATTGTGCTTACGGGACAGAAGGCGACGGATACGCTGCTGACGCTCGTCGCGGCTGCCGAGCCGAAGGTGGGCGGGTATGCGGATGCCGTTTACAACGGACGGAATCTGCGGATATACCGTATGCCGTCGTCGTCGCGGGCGTACCCGAAGCCTTTGGAGGAAAAGGCGGCGGTGTACGAAAAGATGTTTTGCGCGCTGGGGATGCTTTGAAAGGGTAGGGGGGCGTTCGGTTTTTGTCCCGGTTTCGTCCGCAGCAGGTTTTCAGAAATAATATCCTGCGGAAATGAAAAGCGTGCGCGTCGTGCGTCTTTTCCAAATCAAATCATTCACCCGGACGTCTTCAAACACGATGTTGCGCCATCCGTTGTAAATATCGAAATCGGAATACCCGAAACCGGCGGACACCATATACCTGCCGATGTCGAACGTCAGGTATCCCCTGATGTGATAAAACAGAGTCCGTCCGCCGGCATTGGTTGCCTTTTCGCGTTTTATCGGGAGATGAGCCGGGTTGTGCATATCCACATAGTCGAATCTCAACGTTTTGTTGGGGTTCAGGCTGATGAACGCGCCCGGTTCGATATTGAAATATAAGACATTTTCGCCTTCCTGCCTCAGTATGGGGAAACGAAAGCGCAGCGCGGGACGGAGCAGCATGTCGCCGGCCTTACGTTGCTTTTTCGTGATTACCCACCGGTATGTAAGGGGATCTTCGATACGGTAGCCCACTTCCTTTAACGTTTGCTGCATCGTGTTCAGGCCGACGGTGATTCCGACCGTTTTCCGGTACATCAGCGAATACGCGAGTTCGAGTTCGTATGCCTGATGCGAGTTTGCGCCCAGGTTAAATTGAAATTCATGCTGTAAAGCCCTGTCCTGCGCGTTCGACGGAAACGCCGCCGTGCACATTAAAACCGCCGATACGAACCCTGTTGCCGCAGCACGAAACATATTCAGAATATAAATCCTGCGCCTAAAGCTACGGAATGTCTGTAAGCCGCGCTCCTGTTAATGCCGGCATCTTCCAGATAAATAAATGTACCGTCGGAACCGGTGGCATTGTATATCCGTATTTCGTGCATCATGTGCACAAAGTGGTATCCGAGCGTGAAGTTCAGGCCGAAATGTTCCCTGAATTTAATTTTATATCCTGCTCCGGTCGAAAAAAACGTTCCCGTTTCGGATATTTTCGTCCCTGCAAGATGTCCCGCTTTCACGAACAGATAAGGCCTTACGCTTTTCGTAAACGGGGCGTAATGCAGCGTGGCGTAAACAGGGATGTAAGTGCGTCCGGGGTTGTGCAGCCTTCCGAGGGCTACGCCCGCCCCTGCGGACAAACGCCTGTTGACGGTATACATTCCGGTAATGCCTAGATCGAAGCCGCTCAGGGAATGATTGAATCCGCTTGCAGACCAGTATTTATAATTTTCATGAAATCCGAACAGTTGATTATAATCCAGATGAACATGGATTCTGTCCTCGCTCCTTGCCGTAAAGGAAATGAATAAAAAACACAGGCACGGCATGTAAAATCTTGCTTTCATAATAAAACCGTTTATAATTACTCTCTTACTCTCTTTTAAAATCGGGACAAAGATAAACTGAAAAAATGAATCCGTATGTTTTTTTGACCGGCAAAATATTTAAAGTACATTTGACGTCCCTAAAACAAATGATATGGACATATTGATGATTTTAACCGGATTTGCAGCGGGCTTTATCGGCGCATGGCTGATTGCCGGGCTGCGGAACAGGGTGAAATACGTGCCGAAAGCCGACTATGACGCGCTCTCCGGCCAATTCAACCGTGCGGACACGCAGAAACAAATCGCCGAAGACAGGCTCGCCGTGCAGCAGCGCGAAAACGACATCCTCCGGCAGAAAAACGAAACGCTGCATGTGGCACTGCAACAGTTGCAATCCAAAGTCTCCGCCCTCGAAACGATGCGCGAAAGCCTCGAACAGCAGATGGCCGGACTGGCAAAGTCTATCGAAGAACAGACGCGCACGCACGAAACGAAGCAAAACGAAATCAACCTGCTTAAACAAACGCTCGCGGAGAGAAACGCCCAAAACAATGCGCTGACCGAAAAACTCGCCTTGCAAAAAGGTGAAATCGAAAAGATGCAGAAAACGGCGCACCTTGAGTTTGAAAAAATCGCAGGCCGCATCCTGGAAGAAAAGTCCGGGAAATTTACCGAAGTAAACAAAACCAATATCGAAGCCATCCTGAAACCGCTCGGAGAGCACATCGACAGCTTCAGAAAAAAAGTGGAAGAGACGTACGACAAGGAATCGAAACAACGTTTTTCGCTCGAAGAAAAAGTGAAAGAACTCGTCGAGCAAACCAACAAAGTGAGCAACGAAGCCAACAATCTGGCTGCCGCGCTGAAGGGACAGGCAAAAAAACAGGGCAACTGGGGCGAAATGATCCTCGAAAGCATCCTCCAGCAGTCCGGACTGGTGAAGAACAGGGAATACTTCCTGCAACAGAACCAGAAAGACGAAGAAGGCCGGAACCTGCGTCCCGACGTACTGGTCAAACTCCCCGACAACCGCACCGTCATCATCGACTCGAAAGTTTCGCTCACGGCCTACGACCGCTATTCGGCAGCCGAAACGGCCGAAGAGCAGGCTGTCCACCTGGAAGAGCATGTGAGATCAATACGCGCGCACATCGACGAACTGTACGGCAAGGATTACGACAACCTGCCCGAATCGCTCGACTTCACGATGATGTTCATCCCCATCGAGCCGGCATACCTTACGGCCATACAGCACGAGCAGTCCCTCTGGGCCGATGCCTACAAAAAAAGAATCCTGCTGATAAGCCCCACCAACCTGATAGCATGTCTTAAACTGATGGCCGACCTGTGGAAACGCGAGATGCAGAGCCGCAACGCGCAGGAAATCGTCCGGAGGGGCGACTTGCTGTATGAAAAGTTCGTTTCGTTCGTTTCGACGCTCGAAGACGTGGGAAAACACATCGCCCGGACGCAGCAGTCATACGAAAACGCGGTCGGCCAACTGAAGACCGGACGCGGCAACCTCGTCGGGCAAGCCGTAAAATTAAAAAATCTGGGATTGAAATCGACGGCGGAAATCCCCGCCGCCCTGCTGCCGCTCGACAGCGAAGAGCCTGACGACGATGCGGCGGCCGATGCCGTCAAATCTTGATCAGTCGAGTTTCAGCACGGCAAGGAATGCCTTCTGCGGCACCTCGACCGTGCCGATCTGTTTCATGCGCTTTTTGCCCTCCTTTTGCTTTTCGAGCAGTTTGCGCTTGCGGGAGACGTCGCCGCCGTAGCACTTTGCCGTCACGTCTTTGCGCACGGCCTTCACCGTTTCGCGGGCAATGATTTTAGAGCCGATTGCCGCCTGGATGGCTATGTCGAACTGCTGGCGCGGAATCAGTTCCTTCAGCTTTTCGCACATCCGCCGGCCGAAAGACACGCTGTTGTCCACGTGCGTAAGGGTCGAAAGCGCGTCGACCGGCTCGCCGTTGAGGAGGATGTCGAGCTTGACGAGGCGCGATTCGCGGAAGTCGTGCAGGTGATAGTCAAACGAGGCATATCCTTTCGAAATGCTTTTCAGCTTGTCGTAGAAATCAATGACGATTTCGCCAAGCGGGAGGTCGTAAAAGACCTCTATCCTGTCGCCCGAAATGTATTCCTGCTTCACCAGCACGCCACGCTTGCCGAGGCAGAGCGTCATAATGGGGCCGATGAAAGCCGTTTTGGTAATCACCGAGGCGCGGATAAACGGTTCTTCGATATGGTCTATCATCGTGGGGTCGGGCAGGCCGCCGGGGTTGTGGACTTCGGAGCGTTTGCCTTTTTTGTCGAAGACGAGGTACGACACGTTCGGCACGGTGGTAATCACGTCCATGTTGAACTCGCGGTCGAGGCGTTCCTGCACGATCTCCATGTGCAGCAGTCCCAGGAAGCCGCACCTGAAGCCGAATCCCAGCGCCACCGAGCTTTCGGGCTGGAAGGAGAGCGAGGCGTCGTTCAGCTGCAATTTTTCGAGCGAGGCGCGGAGGTTTTCAAAATCCTCCGGGTCTATGGGGTACACGCCGGCAAAGACCATCGGCTTTACTTCTTCGAATCCTTCTATCGCGCTTTCGGCCGGTCGCTCCACGTGCGTAATCGTGTCGCCGACGCGCACCTCTTTCGACGTTTTGATGCCGGAGATGATATACCCCACGTCGCCTGTGCGCACTTCGTCGCGCGGACTCATGGTCAGCTTGAGTACGCCTACCTCGTCGGCGTCGTATGCCTTGCCGGAGGCGATGAACTTGACGTGGTCGCCTTTGCGGATTATGCCGTGAATCACCTTGAAGTAGGCGATGATGCCGCGGTAGGGGTTGAAGACGGAGTCGAATATCAGGCACTGCAGCGGGGCGGCAGGGTCGCCGGCGGGGTGGGGCACCTTGTCGACGATGGCGTCGAGGATTTCATAGACGCCTTCGCCCGTTTTGCCGCTTGCGCGCAGGATGTGTTCGCGCCGGCATCCGAGGAGTTCTACTATCTGGTCTTCCACTTCGTCGGGCATGGCGCCGGGGAGATCTATTTTATTGATTACGGGGATGATTTCAAGATTGTGCTCTACTGCCATGTAGAGGTTGGATATGGTTTGCGCCTGAATGCCCTGCGCGGCGTCGACCACGAGCAGGGCGCCTTCGCAGGCGGCGATTGAGCGCGACACTTCGTAGGCGAAGTCCACGTGTCCCGGCGTATCTATCAGGTTCAGCACGTACTCCGCATTGTCCTTGCCGGTGTAGTGCATCTGTATGGCGTGGCTTTTGATCGTAATGCCCCGTTCGCGTTCCAGATCCATATCGTCCAGCACCTGCGCCTGGAGGTCTTTGCCTTCGACGGTGCGGGTGTATTCCAGCAGGCGGTCGGCCAGGGTGCTTTTCCCGTGGTCAATGTGGGCAATGATGCAGAAGTTGCGGATGTGATTCATTTGTTGCAAGTTTGTTATTTTGGTGTGCAAAGATAGGAAAATATTGGAGAATTAGTCATAATTTTGGCATCCGATTCGATTAAAGAAGGAAGATATGACAACGAAGGAAATAAATCAGGTGTACCGCCGCATCGTCGAACTGCTGGACGAGGGCGTGCTTAAAACGGCTTTCGACTGGGTTCAGACATTGATTTCCGGCGCACAGCTGTTTTCGTTTCAGGACAGGCTGGACGAGTTGCAGAAGACGTACCGCTACATGCTCGACTACTTCGTGGAGGGCAGCGAAGATCCGATGCGCAGGCAGATATATGCCGGGATACGCACCGGCGCGTACGAGCTGTCCGACCGGATCAGGCGGCAGGCGCTGACGGACGAATCGCAGGCGTTATATTATGTGTCGGTACGGCAGCGGGACGAGTCGCACGACGCGCCCGGCGTCATGCTGGACGCACTGGCGAAGCCGTTTAAGGCCGGGGATTTTGAGGGATACGAATCGGGGAACGACCGTTTGTTTTTGTGGCTTTGGACTGCGTCGTTTTTATCCGAAGAAGATGCGGCGATTATCGGCGGCGCGCTGAAAGGCGGGGCGGCGCCGGTGATGACTAAATGTTTGATCGTCTCTGCTTTGATGCTGAGCCTGCAAGCCTTTTTCGATGTAAAAAAACTGTATCTTCTTTTCGACGCGGCGGAGTCGGACGACGACGAGGTCAGGATTCGCGCCTTTGTGTCGATATGCCTGACGCTTCATGCGTACGGCAAACGCACCGCATATTACGAGGGCATTCGCCACCGGCTGGACATGCTTGCCGAGACGCCGGATTTTACGCGCATTCTGCAATCCGTTACGCTGCGGTTCATCCTGTCGCGCGAGACGGAGAAGGTGTCGTTCACGATGCGCAACGAAATCATCCCCGAACTGATAAAACATTCCATTAAACCGAACCCGGATCCCGACGCCGCCGAGTTGCAGGGCGCAGCCGACGACATGAACCCCGAATGGTTCGAGGTGGCGGCCAACAGTTCGCTGGCAAAGAAGATCGAAGAATACAGCCGCCTGCAGGAAGAGGGCGTAGATGTGATGCACTCTTCGTTCGTCGACCTGAAGCATTTTCCTTTTTTCCGCAGCATAGGGCACTGGTTCATGCCTTTCATCCCGGAGCACTCCACGCTCGCTTTCCGGACGGAAGTCATGCCGGCTACCGTCGAGATGCTGAAACAGGCGTCCTTCATGTGTAATTCGGACAAGTATTCGCTGTATTTCAACCTGTGCCAGATGCCGGAAAGGCAGCGGATGATGGTGAACATGCAGATGAGCAGTCAGCTCGACGCCATGCACGAACAGTACGGCGAAGCGCTCCGGAGCCGACAGAACCGGATGGAAAGTATTACGGGGCAGTACGTGCAAGACCTGTTCCGCTTCTACAAGCTGTTCCCGAAGCGGAAGGAATTTAATGACGTTTTTAAAAACACGCCCGAACCGCACAACCTGCCGGCGTTGAAACAATACCTTTCGGACCCGGAAATACTGCTGTGCTTTGCGGAACTGTATCTCCGTAAAAACTATCTCGACGACGCGCAGGCGCTCTACGCGCAGCTGACGGCGCATTATCCGGACGATGATACCATTTACCAGAAACTGGGCTACTGCAAGCAGATGAGCGGCGACACGGCGGGCGCGCTGGACGACTACCTGCGCGCCGAAATCATGAATACCGGCAGCAAGTGGCTCATCCGGCGGATAGGGTATTGCTACAAGGCGCTGAAGCAGCCGGAAAAGGCGCTCGAATTTTACCGCCGCTACGAAACGATGACGCCCGGCAATATGCAGGCGCAAATCCTCGTCGGGAATTGCTACATGGACATGAAGGATTATTCCGAAGCGTTGAAGTATTATTTCAAAGCCGACTACATGGAGCGCGACAATGTGCGGGCATGGCGCGCCGTAGCATGGTGCTCGTTCATGAGCAAAAAATTCGAACAGGCGCGCAACTACTATACCCGCATACTCGCCCTCAGTCCGCAGACGCAGGATTACCTCAACGCCGGACATACGGAGTGGGCAATGCGGCAGACGGCAAAGGCGTTCGCGCACTACCTGTCGGCCATCGGCAGCGACGACGACGGGTTCGAGAAGTTCCTGACGCTGTTCGACCGCGATATTCCCGACCTCGTACAGGCCGGAGTAGATCCGGACGCGATCCCCCTGTTGCTCGACAGGTTGCGCTATACCTGAATCTTTCTTCATTTAAATGCGGCGGGGCGTTCGCCGTCTTCCGCGAGGGTCTCGCTGTCCTCCGCGAG
>JAISNP010000089.1 GCA_031276175.1 Tannerella sp. | reverse complement strand
GACCTCCCAAGTTTGCAGGTATTGATCCGGACGATCAAGGGGTACAGGGGAAGCCTTCTCGTCATTTCGCACGACCGGTATTTTACGGACGAAATCGGAATAAACCGGAAACTGACGCTTGAATAAGCGCCTCTGCGCGTTCCCGAAGCACAATAAGATTCTTCGGGAAATTGTGCGGGAGCTACATTAACGGGGCGGGATGGCGTGTCAGTATCCCAGTTCAAAATCCCTGTCCACGGCCTGCACGCCCTCGCTCATCCACCGGGGCATGGGTTTGCCCTTGAGGTAATGTTCGAAGAACTGGAACATGCGCTTCTGGAAATCCATCTTGTTTGCCATGCGTACAGGCCAGTGCGGTTCGCCGGTATAGTTCAGCAGCCAGACGGGTTTTTGCAGGCGCTTGAGGGCGATGAAGAACTCAATGCCTTGATACCAGGGCACGTGTCCGTCACGGTCGTTGGCCATGATGAGGATGGGCGTTTGCACCTTGTCCATGTCGAAGAGGGGCGAGTTTTCGAGATAGCGCAGGGGCGATTCCCAAATCGACTTGCCGATGCGGCTCTGCCCGTGTTCGTACTGGAAGGAGCGGTTCAGCCCCGACCCCCAGCGTATGCCGCCGTAAGCGCTGAACATGTTCACCACAGGCGCGCCAGATTCGATGGCGGCAAACAGGTTAGTGCGTGTGGCCAGATAAGCATCCTGATACCCGCCCCAGCTGTGTCCCTGCGCCCCGACGGCTTTTTCGTCGATGTAGCCTTTGGCAATCAGCGCCGTTACGCCGGACATGACGGCCTTGTAGCAGCTTTCGCCCGGATAGCCGTCGTCGTAGACGATGTCGGGATTGAAAACGATATAGCCGTTGCTGTTGTAGAAGTGGTAGTCGATCGACGAGCGGTGCGGTTCGGGCATACGATACGAATGATAGGTATCGGCATTGCGCTCGTAGAAGTTGACGATGAGGGGATATTTCTTCGCCGGGTCGAAGTCGGCAGGCTTGTATATGACGCCTTCGAGCCGCTTCCCGTCCAGCGAAGTCCACGACGTCAGTTCGGCCGTGCCCCAGAGGAAGGCATTCTGTTGACGGACGCCGTGCGTCAGCTGGGTGGAATGTTTGCACGTCAGGTCGGACAGATACACGTCCGGATATGTGGCGAACGTTTCCCGCGTGTATATCAGCGCGTCGGATTTCTTTGCCTTCACCGGCGGGGTCAGGGCATAGTCGCCCGCAAGGAGTACGGACGGCGCGGCGGGTTTGGAGAAGTCGGTTTTGTAGAACCCGCGTCCCTTGGTTACGTGGTCGAATCCTGCCAGCAGTTGCGTCTTCCGGCTGTCGATGTACGTTTCTTCGCGGTCTAACGGAATGTAGCGATATGCAATCTGCTTTTCGCGTCCGTTCCGGGTCAGGTTGACGGGCGCGGCGTTCGCCGTGGGCGAGAAGCGCCAGATGTCAAAGCGGTCGTATATCAGGATATGCCCGTCGCCTTCCGTCCATCCCGCCGCGCCGTATGCCTGCGGATGGCTGGGGGTGTCGTGATCTTCGTTCCAGGCGACGAAGGAGGCCGGCGTGGTCAGGCGATATTCTTTTCCGTCGGCCACAGACCATGTGTACCAAGAACTGTCGGCTGCGTGATACCAGTAGACATATTTTCCTTTCGGCGAGAGGCGTGCGCGGGCGACGATGCCTTTCTTCACCGGCCGGACGTTGCCCGTCGTCATGTCGATGAGGCTGATGTCTTCGCGGCTTGCGCCTTCCCACATGCTTTCTTTCCGGTACGGTTTGGAGGTGGTCAGCAGGGCTGTCGTCACTTCGTCGTCTTCGACCGGCTGAAACATTGTGGTTTCGGGAGAAGTCAGCCGAACGAACTTTTTGACGTCGGGGTTGTAGGTTAATCCGACGAAAGAAGCCGAAGCGGAAACCTTGACGGCTTTTCCTCCGTTGAGATTGTATGCCACGGTGTAAGTTTTCTTCAGGTCTGCGGCGCGGTTATAGTCCTGCACGGTGTACTGCACGTCTTCATCCCAGTTCCAGATGTGTACGTCGGGACGGTTTTCGGCCAGCACGGTTGTATCCTTCTGCTTCGGTTCGGGCGCGATGCCGAAAAACAGGCGTTTGGCATGTTTCGTGAAACGAATGTTCCCGTTGCCGCTGATGATCCAGCCTTCGGGCAGGAAGTCGTTCGTCCGGTCGGCTATTTTCCCGGCCGGAAGGTTGCTTTCGGACAGATACAGGGCAAAGTTCGTATCGGTTTCCTTTTTGTCGGCACAGTAGAGGAAGGCGACGTGTTCGCCTTTCTCGTCGGGGACAATCTGTTTGAATACTCCGTCTCCTTCGAGCAAGGGCTGCGGCGGCGCATCGTGTCCCGGACGGTAGGCGTACAGTCCGGGTTTCAGCGCTGTGGTGTCTTTCGTGACGAAGTAGAGTATGTTATTTTCTTTCGAGAAAATATACTGGCCGACCATGCGGAAGTCGACCGCCTGCAATCCGTCGAGCGAACGGACATACAGCAGCGAGTCCCGACTGTTTCCGCGCTGATAAGCTACCCAGTCGGCGCTCCCGGAGAGTTTGTAGGAGACGAGCGAGTCGATCGTCTCCTCCTTTCCGTCCTTTCCGTCCTTCAGGTTGCGGATAACCAGCCTGTCCATCGGCATGTCTTTCGGTTTCGTTTTTTTGAGTTTGAGCGCTTCGGTTTCTTCCAGCGTGGCGGTTGTCGTCACCAGCAGATAGTGCGTGGACGAGAACTCGCTCTTTTTTGCCGGTTTGAAAGAGGCTATTTCTTCGCCTTTCCGATTAAATACGAGGATGGAGGCATCGCCTTTCCACGGCTCCATTTTGACGGACACCAGGTTTCCGTCGTCGGAGATGTTTTTTTCGGTGATTCTTTCCCATGCGGCGAGGTCTTCTACGGTCATGGGGCGGGGTGTTTGCTGTGCCGCAACGGGCAGCGCTGCGGCAATGGCTACCGCCAGTACGAATGTCTTGAATATTTTCATCGCCGATTATTTATTGTAGTTTTTCACGTGCTTCTCCAGCCATGTATCCGCTTCGTAAAGCAGGTGCAGGATGTTTTCCCTGGCCGAATAGGCGTGGCTTTCGTATGGAAGAATGACTAAGCGGCAGATGCCTCCGTGTCCCTTTATGGCGGCAAAGAGCCGTTCGCTCTGGATGGGGAAGGTGCCGGTGTTGTTGTCGTGTTCTCCGTGTATCAGCAGGAGGGCGCCGCTCAGTTGATGTGCATAGTTGAAGGGCGACATTTTGTGATACACGTCGGGCGCTTCCCAGTAGGTGCGTGTTTCGGACTGGAAGCCGAAGGGCGTAAGGGAGCGGTTGTATGCGCCGCTTCGTGCGATGCCTGCCTTGTAGATACCGGTATGCGTCAGCAGATTTGCGGTCATGAAGCCTCCGTAGGAATGTCCGCCGACAGCCATGCGCGACGTATCGCCCACGCCGGTGTTATGGATGGCTTTTGCGGCCGCTTCGGCGTTCATCACCAGTTGTTCGAGGAAATTGTCGTTCGGTTCATCTCCTTTCGAGCCTACTATCGGCATCTCCACATTGTCCATCACGGCGTAGCCGCGCGTTACCCAGAAGACGGGCGAGCGGTAAGTAATGGTGGTAAAGAGGTATTTCGAGCCTCTCACCTGCGCCGCATCGTCTGCCGAGCGGTATTCGCGCGGATAAGCCCACATCAGCACGGGCAGCCGTCCGTCTTTTGCTTTGTCGTAGCCTGCGGGCGTATAGAGCGTGGCCGTCAGGTTCAGCCCGTCGGCGCGTTCGTACTGCATCTTTTCTACTTTCATGCCTTCCAGTTGCGGATAGGGGTTGGAGAATGATGTCAGGGCGCGCGCGGTTTTCTTTTTTGCGTCGCGGACGAAGTAGTTTACCGGTTCTTCGACCGACTGTCGCGCCGTGATGAACTTCAAACCGGCGGGGTCGATCATGTCGACGATGGTTTCGTAGTAAGGCGCGGCGCAACGCCACAGGATGGTGTTCTTTTTCGTCTTCAGATCGTAGCGGCTGAGGTATGGCATGTCGCCTTCGGGAGACGCGCCCTGGGCGGTCATAAGCAGTTCGCTGTGATTTTTGTTGGTATACAGTACCTGTCTGTTGAAGGCGTTCCTGACCGTAACCGGTATTCCGGGATTGGCATATCCGTCGTCCGTCGAGACGTCGAATATCAGTTCGCGCGCCTGTCCGGGTGCGGAGGGGGCAAACGAGTATGTTTTTATCCGTCTCGTGCGGCGCGAAGATTCTCTGACGAGGGCAAACGCATCGTCGCACCACTGGATTCCCATGCTGCGAAATTCCGTTTTGACGAGTAATTGCCTGTCTCCGTCGAACGGCGCGGCAAGCTGATAGACGGCATCCATGAACGGCGCCGGGTTCTTGCGCGGGTTTCCTTCGTCGAGCGCTTCCGTCCAGTAGAGCGTGGCCGGTTTGTCGGGTCGCCACCCGTAATTGCGCGGATAGGGCGAGCTGGTGTCGTAGCCCATTCCGTCGGGGAGCATCGGATGCTTGTTGAGCGTTTTCACCGGTCGTCCGTCCGTGGTGATTACGGAAACCGTCTGCGGAAAACTTTGCATGGGCACGATGTAGGAGTATGGACGGTCGATGGTCGTGGTCAGCAGATACTGTTTGTCGGGCGAGAGGCTTACCTGCGAATAAATGGCCGGCTTGCCGATAGCCGTTTCGCCTTCGGGCGATACTTTCATCAGTTGCGCGGTGAAAAGATAGTCGAACAGCGTTTCATCGTAAGGGTTTTTCAGCAAATCCTGATAGGTACGCGCCGGCGTGGCTTTTCCGTCGCCGGTTTGCACGAGCGGGCCGGCGGGTACGCGCGGCGGTTGGGGTAATGCGCCTGTCGAAGCCGGTACGGTTGGGACGATGAGTTCCGTTTCGCCGAGCCAGTTGAAGCGCACGCGGCCGCCTGTCAGGTTCAGCCGGTGTTTGCCTGCCTGCCTTGCCTGTTTGTCGGCAATGGAGACCAACCAGAGGTAATAACCGTCGTCGCCCCGCAGTACAAGCGCCAGATGCGACGATTCGGGCGACCATTCGGTTTCCAGAATGTGCGCGTTTGCCGGCAAACCGGTTATATCCGATTCGTTTCCGGTCTTGATGTCCAGCAGGCGGGCGCTCGAATAACCTTCCCTGCGGCTTGGGGCGAACAGTCCCGTCACGCGCGTGCCGGCCAGTTTGTATTCCGGCTGCGCCAGTTCTTCTACGGATAAAAACGGAACTTTGTCGAGCATCAACAGCCATTTGCTGTCGTTACCGATCGTTACGCTTGGAGGGAGTTTCGCCAGTGCGATGTCTTGAATTTCCTTAGGCGGCAGTTTGTATGCCACGTCCTGTGCTGTTGTCAAACAGCATACTAATACTCCGGATAAAATAATTCCGGTCAAAAAAAGTTTTTTCATTTGCATAATATTTAATATTGATAATTTTAGTGCGACCTTACAGACTTTTTGTCAAATACGGCGATAAAGGTAGGAATAAAATATTTATATTGTGCTTTTATTATCGAAAATTATCGCGACTCTTCCGATGCCGTCATGTCCCGACAAAAAAGCGCGCACGGACGGAATGTGGGATGCCACGGTCGCCTTCTGTTTTTTTTTCCGCGAAACAATACCCCGCACTGCGCTTCGCCTGCACGCGATTATCGAAAGAGTAGTTCCGAAACGTGCGTCCGATCCGAGCGATATTCCGTAAAATAGTAGTATTCAACCGATAAAAATCACATGTAGCGACGAAACGGCCTTCTATGTTGTTGCAAACGTGCGCACGAATGACGCAAACGTGCGCACGTTTGGCGTAAACGTGCGCACGAATGGCGTAAACGTGCGCACGTTCGGCGTAAACGTGCGCACGAATGGCATAAACGTGCGCACGTTTGGCGTAAATGTGCGCACGTTTGGTGTAAACGTGCGCACGAATGGTGCAAACGTGCGCACGTTCGGCATAAACGTGCGCCCGTTTTGTTCAAAAAAAAAGCCCCTATTCTGCAATAAAGGGCAAAAGAAGATAAAAAATGTGATTTTTAACTGTCGAATACGGTGGATTTGCGATTCCTGCTTTGTTTTTGCTTTTTCTTACGTCGAACTCACGTTCCGGACGCTCCGCGCAGGGTCATTCATTTTCCGCGTCGGGCACGACGGCTTCCGTCGCCGTGGTCGAAAATGCGGCGAAATAGCCTGCTCCGCCATTGTCGATATTTGTTTCAATATTGGACGGCGGGCCGCCGAAAAACGGGTTCTCTCCGCGCTTTTCTTCCCGGCACTGGTTGATGAAGTTGAAATAGCCCTGGTCTATGCGGCTAAACAGCAGCGTAATCCTGTATCCGGGGCGGACGGAAAAAGCAGTATCCGTCTCCATGTTGCTCCCGGAGGGGAAATCATTATCCGTGTCGTCGAAATACCGCAGCGCCACATCGTTGAAATACTGTCCGTTGAAGCCTTCGTCCGAGAAGACGGTAAGGTCGGAGATGCGGCGGGTTTCGATTGTGTCGTTGATGACAAAACGCGCCAGGTAATAGTCGGTCGACGGCGCATCCGGGGCGAAGAAACTCAGCGTGTAATGCTTGTATCCCATGATGCTTATCGGCCTGATTGCGATGGAATCCACGCCGGCGGGATGCGTCATGACGGTGGAGGCGGTGTATGTTTCCACTACGCCGTCGCCGTCGAAATCGACTTCCACGCACAGCGTATACGTCACGCCGGGCACGGCGGCCATCGGGCGTACGGTCAGGTAGAAGCCCTGTTCGTCCGGGCTTTCCGTGAGTTCGAAAGTCCTGTTGTCGGACGAGGATATGCTGACCGTTGCGCCGGATACGGGCTTGTTCCTCACCTCGTCGAAGTAGGGCGACGAGCCGGAGATCCGCACCGTCTGGTGCGTTGCCTGTTCCGTCAGGCAGCCGTATATCACGATAACGGGCTTCGAGTCGTTCGTCCGTATCGTGATCGGCGCCGTGCAGGCGCTCAGCCAAAGGAGGAGGAGGGTTGGTATTATGGAGCGTATCATGCGATTTAAAATTTGAAGTTGTACGTAACGGAGGGAACGATGCCGAAGAGGTACATCATTTCGGCATACGGCATTCCGGTATCCGTATTCCGGAGATAGGTGATGACCCACGGATTTTTTTTGTTGTAGGCGTTGAAGAGCGCCACGTTCCATTCGCTTTTCCACCGTTTCCGCGAATCCCTGTCGGGCGAGAAGGTGAACGAGAGGTCCAGGCGGTGATAGTCCGGGCGGCGATATTCGTTGCGCCCCGAATAGATCGGGAAATATTCGCCCATGATGTCGAAACGCCCCGAAGGATACGTCGTCGGGTTGCCGGTTGCATATATCCAGACGGCCGACAGGGTGCACTTGCGCGACAGGTCGCAGTTGAGCGCCACATTCAGCACGTGCGTCTTGTCGAAAGGCGCCGGATACGTCCTGCCGCGGTTCACATCCGCAATGGTACGCTCCGAGCGCGAGAGGGTGTAGTTGACAAAGCCGGTCAGCGTGCCCGTGTTTTTCTTCACCATAAATTCCGCGCCGTATGCCCGCCCGGAGCCGGTGCGTATCTGTCCGTCCAGTTTGTCGTTCAGGAGGAGCCGGGCATGTTCGGCAAAATCAATCACATGCTTTAAATCCTTGTAATACAATTCGACGGACGTTTCGTATGTATTTTGCTTCAGGTTGTGGAAATATCCCAGGGCAAACAAATCCGCTTCCTGCGGCCGGACGTTGGGGCCGGCCGAAAACCAGATGTCGAGGGGCGAACCGGCGGCCGAATTGTTTGCCAGCTGGATAAACTGCACATTGTGCGCATAGTTGGCCTTGACGGACGACGATTCGCCGAGTTTCAGCGTCACACCCACGCGCGGCTCGAAGCGGGAATACGTATTATACACCTTTCCCGATGCGTATACCGTGGAGTCGACAGACCGGTAATCCCGGTCGTAGTTAAACACGGTCGCCCTGCCGATGTTTTGAAACAGAGACCACCGGAGACCGTATTTGACGCTGAAGCGTTCCGAGAATTTCTGCTCGTTCGATGCATATACGCTGTGCTCCAAAGCCCGGTTTCCCGGGACGGTAATATCCTCAAATCCCTTTACGGCGACGATGCCGGGATTGAACGAATGAATCGTGCTCGACAGCCCGTAGCTCAAGTTCCACAAATCGCCCGCAGGCTGCCCGAAGTCTACCCGCAGCGACCGGTCCGTAATAGACGATTGCCACGTGGCCTGCATACCTTCCATATCCGATTCCAGCCCGTAGTCGTAGTTCGAAAAGCAGAGGCCGATGTGAGCGAAAAGCGTTTCCGAAAAGATGTGCGACCAGACCAGCGTGCCCGAAGCATTGCCGTAATCAAAGGCGCCTACGCTTGCGCCGAAATGATCCTTCCCGTAATAACCGCTCAATTCCAGCCTGTCTTTTCCCGAAAAGCGGTGCATCACCTTGACGTTCGTATCGTAAAAATAAACCGACGACTGCCGTAAATCTTTGTTTGGCGACATTTTGAGGAACAAGTCCGCATAACTGCGCCGTCCGCCCGCCATCCACGAAGTATTCGTGCCGACAGGCGCTTCGAGCATCAGGCGGCTTGATATTAACCCCACTCCGCCCGTGGCGCCGAACCTTTCGGGCATGTCGGTTTTGGTCTGTATGTCGAGGAGAGACGAGAGCCGCCCGCCGTGCTTCGCCGGAATATCGCCCTTGTAGAGCGACAGTCCGCGCAGCACATCGTTGTTGAATATGGAAAAGAATCCCAGCAGGTGCGAAGCATTATAGACGGTGGCATTGTCGAGCAGAATCAGATTCTGGTCGGGCGACCCTCCCCGCACGCTGAATCCCGACCCGCCTTCCGACACGGTCTGTACGCCCGGAAGCAACTGCACGGCCTTAATTACGTCCACTTCGCCCAGCAGCGCCGGCATTCGCTTGATTTCGCTTGCCGTCAGTTTCTCCAGACCCATCTGCAACGTGTTCACCCGCTCGTCGCGCGCCTGCGCCGAAACGTTGACTTCATACAGTTGCGTACTGCCCTTCATCCTGAAATCAACCGCCTGCTCGCCGCCGTCAATCCTCACCTCAATCTCTTTCTGATAATATCCCAGATAAGAAGCCGTCGCCGTATACGTCCCCTTCCGCAGCAAAAGGGAATACGTCCCGTTGACATCCGTAAGCGTGTTGATATTTGTCCCCTTGATAAACACGACCGCCTCGATGAGCGGTTCATTCGTGACGCTGTCCGTCACTTTTCCGTATATACGCGCGGTTTGGGAAAAAACCGCCTGACAAATAAATAAAAGTAAACCCGAAACAATATATTTTCTTTTTTCCATTGCGGGGCAAAGATACAAACAATAAGCAAATTATATATATTGAAATCCGGAGGGGATAAAAATTTTTGCAATTTTATGGACGGATATATTCTTCCCTGCACGTAAAAGGTATGGAGCCGCGACATTCAGGGGAGGGCGCGAAAAATATTGAAACCTTGCGGCTTGATGACAAACCCGATGCGAAGTATATTTTTATATCTGTTGTAGTCGAGCAGACATTCCCCGTAGCCGTTGTAATATTGAATGAAAAGATACTGGTTCACGTTCCTGTTGCTCTTGTAGCTGAATTCCCACTGCGTATTGAAACCGAACGAACGCGCCCGCCATGTGGAAACGAGTGTGACGATAAACAGCTTGTTCGGCGAAATGTAATTAAACGTCGCTTCGGCCAGCCCGTTATATCGGGTTATGTCGCGATTGTTGTCGCTGTCTACGATGGGAATCCACGTTTTGAGGTGCATGTCCACGTATTTGTTCAACATCAGCCGTCCGCCGAACGATACCTTGTTCCAACTGCGCGAAGAAACGCCGTCTTTCCCGTTGGACTCGTGCTCAAGCATCAGGTAAGCATTGCCGATGTATTTATTCCGCCGGACAATCAGGTGCCCCAGACCGATGCCCGGATTGAAATTCATGTCGTATATGGGCAGCGATTCCTCCAGCACGTTCCATATCGTTTTCTGGGTAAACTGAATGTAAGCATACGTGTCGAACGGCAAATGACTGCGTGTAAGGCGCTGGCTTATGCTTAACTGAAATTTGATGTTCGAGTTTGCCGCCGTCAGCTTGCCGTTGCCGATTTCCGTCCCGCCGATAAAATAATTGTCCTTGTAGAGCGAAAAGTAAGGCCCCTTCTCTATTTCGGCGCGGACACTGTCGGCATTGTATTGTGGCGTCAGTTCCGTAATCCTTTCCATCATGCGCTCCTCCCTCGTCAACGAATCGAGGCTATGTCCTTCCTGCGCCGCCGTGAATGTGGGAAGCCCCGCGACAGTAAACGCGAGAGTAAGTATTATAATGTATAGCCGTCGTCCTTTTGTCATGATATTAATCAGATAATAATTCTGCAAAAATATAATGCTTTTGCATGCGACAAGTTATTTTTGTATGAATTTATCATTCCTTTATGCTTTATTGTTCATTTGTTTATTATCTTTGTAACCGTTTTTTCAATTTAATGTAACAATGAGGAAAGGAACAATTGCGGGGATTCGCAGAGGAAACCGGTTTTCGCCTAATCATATCGGAAACGACGCAGCAATATTTTCGTTGACGGTTAACTGTCTGCGCAAAATGGGATATATCGTGAACGAATATGTCGAAACCGACTTGTTGACGGCGGCATGTAACGAAGAAGTCATATTCAATATGGTGCGCGACGTCAGTTCGGTACGCAAGTTGAAACGTCTGGAAGACGAAGGACACATGGTGATCAATTCCGGCTACGGCATCGAAAACTGTACACGCGAACGGATGACGCGCCTGCTCATGTCCCACGGAATTCCGCACCCGGACAGCATCATCGTCAAAACCGACTGCAACCCCGTGCCCCTGCTCGACGAAGCGGGTTTCGACGATTGCTGGATCAAACGGGGAGATTTTCACGCCATTCACCTCGAAGATGTTACCTACGTCCGACGCCGCGAAGAAACCGAAAGCATCCTGAAAGAATATGCCATCCGGGGAATTGAAACGGCAGTGATAAACGAACATCTGGCCGGAGACCTTGTGAAATTCTACGGCGTGGTCGGAGCCGACTTCTTTTACCGGTTTTATCCGACGAACATTTCCGGGAAACACAGCAAATTCGGACTGGAAAAGATTAACGGCCGGGCGAAAGGCATCCCCTTCGACGAAGAGTACCTCCGCAAGTTATGTACCGACGCGGCAAACATCCTGAACATAAAAATATACGGCGGCGACTGCATCGTGGCCGAAGACGGCTCCATACGGATAATTGATTTCAACGACTGGCCGAGCTTCGCCCCTTGCCGCGACGAGGCCGCACCGTACATAGCCGAATGTATTCATCATTTAATCGAAGTCAATGAAAAAGCATACGCGTGAGGACATTGAGGCTACGCTCAAGTCGTCGGATACGGAAGAATTTATCGACATCTGTTTCTATCGTCCGATAGGGTATCGGTTGGCTTTGCTTTTCAGCAAGTGGGGCGTGCATCCCAATACCGTCACTGTGGCGTCGATGCTGATCGGCGCGGCGGCAGGCGTGTGCTTCTATTTTACCGATTTGTGGGTAACAGTCACAGGAATGATTTTACTTGTCTGGGCAAACTCCTACGACAGCGCCGACGGGCAACTGGCGCGCATCACCGGTCAGACGTCGCCGCTCGGACGCATGTTGGACGGCTTCTGCGGCGAAGTGTGGTTCTTTTGCATCTATGCGGCGATCTGTTTCCGCCTGATGCCGCAATGGGGAATGTGGATATGGCTGCTCGGCGCCGTAACCGGATTCTTCCACGGAAAACAGGCGGCCATGGCAGATTACTATCGCAACGCACATCTGTTTTTCCTCAAAGGCAAATCGGGCAGCGAACTGACCGACACGCAAACGCTGCTGGCAGATTACAACCGGAAGAAATGGACGGACGGATTCATGTCCAAACTGTCGAATTATCTTTACTACAATTATACAAAAGGGCAGGAAGCATGGGCAAAACAGTTTTTGCGACTGCGCAAAGTATTGGCGCAAAAATATCCTGCGGGCGCCATTCCCGAATGGTTTTGCCGCGCATTCCGCGTAAAAAGCCTCCCCCTGATGAAGTTTACCAACATCCTTTCGTTCAATACCCGCGCCGCCGTGCTGTTTATTTCCCTGCTCGTCGACATGCCGTGGCTGTATTTTGTTTTTGAGTTGACCGTGCTCAATATTTTACTGGCATACATGGTGATTACGCACGAACGTTTCTGCAAGTCGTTCGTCGGCCTGCTGTCCGAAGAACAGGAATGAAAAATATACGCGGCATCCTGTTCGACTACGGCGGAACGATTGACAGCAACGGCGTACACTGGGCCGAAGTCATCCGCACGGCATACGAAGCGGAAAACATCACCTTCCCCGACGCATCCGTTTTCAGAGACGCCTATGTATACGGCGAACGGACGCTGGGAAGAAATCCCGTGATCCGTCCTAACCATACGTTTTCCGACATGATCCGTCTGAAAATCCGCATCCAGTTCGACCGGCTGAAAGAAATCGGGTTCTTTTGCAAGCAAAAAACGACGACGGACGAAACAATCCGCGCCGTGGCAGACCGATGCTACGAATATGCCGCGCGTTCGGTCGACGCCGCGCGACCGGTAATTGCCGCATTAGCGGAAAAATATCGACTTGTGATGGTATCCAATTTCTACGGCAACCTGAAAACCGTGCTCGACGACTTCCGGCTCACGGTTTATTTCCCGACGGTGATCGAATCGGCCCTCGTCGGCGTCCGCAAGCCCGACCCGCAAATATTCCGGCTCGGCATCGAAGCGTTGCACTTGCCCGCAGACGAAACAGCCGTCGTCGGCGATTCGTTCGACAAAGATATTCTCCCCGCAACGATTGCCGGATGCCGTACCGTATGGCTGAAAAAAAAGGGATGGAACGATTACGACGGCCACGAAACAGCCGATACCGTCATTTCCGACTTCGCAGAGTTGCGGGAAATCTTCGCATAAACAAACACACAAACAGACGAAAGCACAGCCTGAAAAAAATTGCCGGAACAGGAAAAAATCCTGTCCCGGCGAGAAAAGATGATAGTTCTGATCTCAAAAAAACACATGGCACACACGGAATTACTTCCGTGCGGTTTACCGTACTACCACCTTGTAAGTCTTTCCGTTCAATGTGATCACATATACTCCTTTCGGCAACGAAACGGAAGTCGTTTCCCCCGCGGCAAGTACCGTCGTCTTCACCTGTTCGCCGATGACGTTGTATACTTTCGCTGCGCCTGCCTTGTGCGAGGTCACGAAGAGTTGCCCGCCGCCGCCGCTCCATACCTTGTCGCCCGCCACGTATTCGCCCGCCGCCGGGATGTCGATATTCAGGCGTATCTCTTCCCGTATGTCGTAGATGGTCACGGTGTATGAACCGTCCGCGTTCGGCACGACCGACACGCCTTCCTCATCCGGTATGCGCGTGCGGTTGGTTGTGATGACGGGTGTGCCGCTGTTCGCGCCGGCAGTAGGGGTAATGGTGAAGGTGTAATCTTCCTGACTGACTAAGAAGTGCCGACCGGCCGGCGGGTACATAATCACGCCCGGTATATCGGGGATTCCTATCTCGCGGTAAAGGGTCGGCGGGGAAGTGTGGTGTTCAATCGAAACTACATGGGTGACACAACCGTTCGGTTCGCACAACAGTATGGTGCCTTCGTCGCCGAAGTTACTTATCTGGACAGGCGACAGGGGCTGACGCGCGTTTTCCCACGTCTCGCCGCCGTCGAAACTGCGGAAGAGGTTGGGCGAGCCGTCCGCGAGATTAAGATCCAGCTTGCCGGGATACATTGTCGTCGGCATGATGTGATGCACGTTCCATGTCACCGTCCGGTAGAACGAATATATCTCCGTCGTGTCGCGGGCTATTACGTGGGAGGTGCCTGCTTCGGTCGAGATGGAAATGATGTATCCCTTTTCGCCGTTTTCGAACGAGGGATCGGATTTTATGACGAACGGGCGCACCACCGTGGTTTCGCCGACACTGAGCGTATCGAGCAGATTGAGCGGTTCGCCGTCCGGCGCAAACAGATTGCCCGCCGCCGCGCCCTTGGGTACAAGTTCGATGGCCTGAGTGACGGTTTGGGGGTCAAACTCTACCTGAAACGTCTGTTCGCAGCCTTCGTAGAACGAATATGCGCCCAACTCATTCAGTGCGTCCGGCAACTTGTTGGAATATGCGGTAGCAATGCCTGATTCGCCCTGACCCAGATTCAGGTTTCCCAGAAATACGCCGTCGCCGTGATATTGGTCAACCTGCGCAATGGCTAACTTCAGGTGATACCATTTGCCCGGTATCAGGCTATCGGCCTTCGCCGTCAGTTTTACGGTAATCCCGTCGAGTTCCATCATCGGATCACCACTGAAAACGGCTTTGTGATACATAGGATTGAACGCTAAAGGAGAACTTGTGCCATGAAGATTGGGAGCGCCGAGCATTGCAAGATAAGCGCCTACGCCTGTCGTATCCCATAGAGTAACCGGAGTAGTCCATAATGACGCTGTATTACTGGAATATCTGTGTCCCCAGTTAGTCCAGTCCACCCCGACGGGCATTCCGTTCGGCAGTTGAGCGATATTGAAGCGGTTGTAGGCAGCAATTTCAGTCCCGTTATAAGTTGATTTTACTTTTTCCCATTGCGAAGGCAATGAAACGGAGGGAGATGCGCCGGGATTGTCGTAAGGGCCGGTAACAAAAAAACCGAACACATCATTATAGCTGGAGTGTACGAATTCCGGATATTCCTCGCTGCCGAATATGTATTCAAACGTAGCCTCATCAATTGCCGGACAGAAGTCAAACTCCAGAATACTCCCAAGATTTGTGATATCATTGGCAATATGATCCAAGTCCGCATCGAAACTCGGCGAATTATAATCATAATCTATGTAACTTACTCCGTCAGGCCCGACTCCATGACTAAGAGACCAGTTAAATTGATTCGGCCCTTCATGTCCCCATGTCTGTCCGGTAGACAGTAACAATCCACGGGCGATCTCGAAGTTACTTTCTCCTTTTGTAAAAAAGGCCAGTCCGCGGTTGCCTTCTCCATATATTGGCGCAAGAGCAGGATTGTCATCATACCAGTCGTCGCCTCCGCCCGCAATGCCCTGAAATCCCAGGAACTTTACGTTCTGTATCCGCGCTTCGTCTTCGGGAGTATAAGCTTTGAGCAGTATCTTTTTCACCAGTTCGGACGGCTTGTAGGAGTGTATCAGCGCATCGCGGTCTACGTGGATACTGCCGGGATTCAGAGCGAAAGCCGGATCCGTCAGCCATTCGTTATGATCCGTAGGGGGTGTATAAAAATTCCGGTCATTGGTGCCTGTTCCATCTCCCCTCCTCATCTCGACAACTGCCGGAGCAACGGTTTCTTCGGCTTTCCGACGGGCTTCTTTGATGCCCATACCCTGTTTTACGTATCCGTCGGCCAGCGTTTCGATTCGAAGTTGCTGTTCGAGCGTGAAGTTTATCTTCGATTTCAACTGCGCCTGCGCCGTAACGCCGCATAATATGGATGCGGCACAAACCGCGAAGTAGAATATGTATTTATTCATATGTAATATTATTTAGAAAGTTTGCAGTAAACCGGAATAAATCGTCGCATTGCGCGCAGGCGAAACGTCCGGATGCGTCCCGCCGGAAAAACTGAAAGCATATCTCCGCACCGTGCGAAGATATGCTTCAAAAATAAAGTGATATAAATATGAATCTGCCTTATCTAATACATTATATTTTTGCCCCCCCCCATCAAATTTCGTGCCAAACCCTGCGCGGAGCAGGGTTTTCACCAAGTTTTTATCCGCCGTGCGGCAAACGGCCGTTTTTGAGCGGAAATCCTCGGCAGCTTGTCGCACGCACATCTCCAGTCCGCAATTTTCTCCCCTCACGGAATGATTGCTTTGAGTATGGGACCGAACGGGCCTTTCTCGCCTCTCGTGTTTTCCCACCGCAGGGCGAAATAGAGCACCTTGCCGCGCTGCTCGTCTTTAAATTCGAGGACAAGCGGCGAGCGCGTGTCGAACGACGAGTGCGTGAGCTGTTCGATCGTCACCTCCTGCGACGTATCAAACACTCCCCAGCGCGTTTCCGCGCCATGCACCCCGTCGGGCTTGCCGCGTTTGTGCGTACCGGCGCTTTCATAATAATGAATCCCCACACGCCGTATGCGCGACGTATCCGCATCCGCGTCCGGGCTGTCCACCGGGATCGGCGAAGGCTTACGCCCGCTTGTCCGTTGCGGAAGACTCATGCCTAAAAGGTCGTCATTCGTCACTAAAGGCGACGATTTGAGAAATCCGGTGTAAAGTTGCCGGTAGATCGGGATAAAAACTTTTTCCACCTCGATCAGCTTGGCGGTGATTGTGGGCGTACGTGTGGCCGGATTTTTCCATGCGTCGTATGCCTTCGACAGTTCCATGTATGAAGGCGTAAATACGGTGTCGAACCATATTCCCGCAGCATCCGTATTGCCTAAACCCATGCGATTACGGTTCGCCGTATCCGACAGATAAGTCCATGTTAGCGTAGCCTTATTATAAAGCGCTTCATGATTAGTAGGTATCCAGTCCTGATGTGTTGCCATGTTCGGTTTCCTTTTATTTGTTATTAATATATTGTTCTACAATTTGTTTCTATTATTATTTGTGCTGCTTTCATGCTTTTCCGGTCGAAATCTTTGCCTCTTAAAGCGAGGAAACTCTTTCCTAAACCGGGAAATCTTCTTCTTAAACCGGAAAATCTTCTTCTTAAACCGGGGGAATCTTCTTCTTAAACTGAGAAATCTTCTTCTTAAACTGAAATGTTTACTTCTTAAAATAAGAATGTTCCTTCTTAAACCGGAATGTTTTCTTCAAAAAATAAAAGAACTGCTTCGTAAATCGAAACGCTTGCTTCGCAAATCGGAATATCGGCTTATTCGGCGTAAAAATATTCGTAGATGGTTGAAGCGTCGTTTTCTTTTCCGACGAGGCAAATGTAGATATTATTTTTTATTCGCCAAAAAAAAAGTGAGTTTTTTTTCTTTTTTTTTGTTGCAGGTTCCGTTTTTTGAAAAAAAGGCTTGTGTGCGGGCGGATTGCGGGTGGAAAAGCGGCGGCGGGAGAAAAATTGCGTGCGTAAAAAGCATTGCGGCGTGCGGGGATAAAAATATTATTATTAACTTTGCGACTTGCCGGCGGAGATGACGGCGCACATCGTTGCGGATGTGTATGCTTCGTTCGTTTTCGGAAAGAAGCGTCTTCCGCCGCCACGTTTGAAGGTAGTAAATACAACATAATCTATGGGCAAAATTATCTCTATTGCAAATCAGAAGGGCGGGGTGGGGAAGACTACCACCACGATAAATCTGGCGGCGTCGCTGGCGGCGCTTGAAAAAAAGGTTCTTGTAGTCGATGCCGACCCGCAGGCCAATGCGTCGTCGGGGCTTGGGGTGGATGTCGGAAAGGCGCACTGTTCGCTGTACGAATGTATGATTAACGGCGAAGATTCGCACCGGGCGATTGTGCCGAGCGATATGGAGCATATGAAAGTGCTTCCGTCGCATATCGATCTTGCGGGGGCGGAGCCGGAATTGTTTAATATGGACGATCGCGAGAAGGTGATGAAGAAGGTGCTCGAACCGCTGCGCGGCGATTACGATTTTATCCTGATAGACTGCTCGCCTTCGCTGGGGTTGATTACGGTGAATGCGCTCACGGCGGCGGATTCGATTATCATCCCCGTGCAGTGCGAGTATTTTGCGCTCGAGGGGCTGGGCAAATTGCTGAATACGATCCGGATTATTAAGGCGAAGCTGAATCCGGGTCTCGAAATCGAAGGCTTTCTGATGACGATGTACGACTCGCGGCTGCGGGTGGCGAACCAGGTGTACGAGGATGTGAAGAAGTCGTTCAACGACATGCTCTTCACCACCGTGATACAGCGCAACATTACGCTCGTGGAGGCCTCAAGCTTCGGTCAGCCGGCATTGCTCTACGACGCCGAGTCGAAGGGTTCGGCCAACTACATACAACTGGCGCAGGAATTGATAGATAAAAACAAATAATTTATGGGAAAGCAAAAACCGAACAGGCTCGGACGCGGTCTGGGGGCAATACTTACGACGGAGGATTTAAATACGGACGGCTCGTCGTCCATCAACGAGATTGAGTTGAGCAAAATCGAACCGAATCCCGAACAGCCGCGCACTGTTTTCGAAAGCGATACGCTGGAAGAACTTGCCGCGTCGGTACGAACCTACGGCATCATCCAGCCGATTGTCCTCAGAGAAGCGGACGGAGATAAATATTTGATCATCGCGGGCGAACGCCGCTACCGCGCGGCAATGATGGCGGGGCTGGAACGCATCCCGGCATATATCAAGACGGCGGCGGACGAAAATATCGCCGAAATGGCGCTGATTGAAAACATTCAGCGCGAAGATTTGAACGCAATCGAAATTGCGCTCGCCTGCCAGCGACTGATCGACACAAACGGGTTCACGCAGGAACAATTGAGCGAACGTATCGGGAAGAAACGTACCACGATCTCCAACTACCTGCGTTTGCTCAGGCTCCCGGCCGAGATACAAGTCGGCGTAAAAGACCGGCGGATTGACATGGGACATGCGCGGGCGCTGATTTCCATCGACGATCCCGAAGTGCAGCTGGCGCTTTACGAACAGATTTTGTCCGAAGGCCTCTCCGTCCGCAGCGTGGAAGAACTCGTCCGCAATGCGTCGAACGCCGCCGCCGCTCCTGCTCCCCCCGAAGGCAAGGCAGGCAAAGTGCGGAAAAAAATCCTGCCCGACGAATACAATTTGCTTCAAACCCAGTTGTCGGACTTTTTCCCCTCGAAAGTAAAACTCACCTACAATCACGACAGCGGGAAAGGCAAAATCACAATCCCCTTCCGCTCGGAAGAAGAGTTGGAAATAATCGTGGGATTGCTGGACAAAATGAATCGTTAAGAAATGCGGCAGGGCAGGGGAGTGAAATCCGGAATATTGGCGCTTGTGATTACGGCGACGGCAAACGGCCTTTTGTTTCCGCTCGCAGCACAGGAAGTCCGCGCGGCGGGCGACGATACGGCGCGCTTCCTCCCCGCCGTGCACCACGTCGACACCGTGCCGCCGGCGCGCGCCTTTTCGCAGCCATTCAAACCCATCCCCGGACGTGCGGCAATCTACTCGGCCGTTTTTCCGGGACTGGGGCAGATATACAACCGCAAGTACTGGAAATTGCCGCTGGTATACGGCGGATTCATGGGCTTTATATACGCCGTTTCGTGGAACAATAAAAATTACAGGGATTACGCCGACGCATATTATTATGTAGAGAAAGACAGTCCCGACGATCCGGACAACTGGAACGGCAGCTGGATAAGTTTCGTGCCCGCAGGCCGCGATCCGGCCGACTACATCAGGGATGCCAACTTCAAAAGCCGGCTGAAGAACGGAAAAGACTTTTACCGGCGCTACCGCGACCTGAGTATTATCCTGACCGTCGGATGGTATTTGATTTGCATGGCGGATGCGTATGTCGACGCGCAGCTTTTCGACTTCGATATTTCGGACGACTTGTCCATGCGCCTCGAACCCGTCTTCAGCCCCCGTACCGCTTACAGCGCATCACTGTATGGCGTCAGTTTCAGCATAAATTTTTAATACGATGAATATAACGAGAAAAACAACGCTTCTTCTTTCCTTCACCCTATGCCTCGCCACGACCGTTTCGGCGCAAAACGAAACGCCTCCGCCGGACGAAGCGTATTCGGAACTGTCGTCCGACTCCACATATGCAACCATTGGGATGATGCCCGAAGTGCTGGATGAAAACGTGGAGAAACTGCTTCAAAGCTGGCATGTACAATATTTCTCCCAAACGGACAAACATTGCCTCGACGACGACGAAAACGTCTTCTTCACCGACGCCGTCTACCAGCAGCGACTGGAAAAATTACCCTGCATCATCCCGATGGACTACAATCCGACGGTACGGAAGTGCATCGACCTGTATGCCGGGCGCAGGCGCGCACTGGTACGCTACATGATGGGCATGGCCGACCTCTACTTCCCCGTCTTCGAACAGATACTCGACCGCTACGACCTTCCCGACGAACTGAAATACCTTGCCGTGGTAGAAAGCGCGCTGAAGCCCGACGCCCTCTCGCGCGTAGGGGCAACGGGGCTGTGGCAATTTATGCTCCCGACGGCAAAAGTGTACGGACTTGAAATAAACAGCCTGATCGACGAGCGCCTTGATCCCGTCAAAGCCACTCATGCCGCATGTCGCTACTTCAAAGAAATGTATGCCGTCTACGGCGACTGGCATCTTGTGCTGGCCGCCTACAATTGCGGGCCGGGCAACGTGAACAGGGCGATTCGCCGCGCGGGCGGGAAAACAAACTTCTGGGAAATATTCCCCTATCTGCCGCGCGAGACACGCTCGTACATCCCGCTCTTCATCGCCGCCGCATACATTATGAACTACCACTGCGAACACAACCTCTGCCCCATACGTACAAGCCTCTCCCTGGCATCGGACACTGTAATGGTGAACCGGATGCTGCATATGCGTCAGGTGGCGGACGTACTGAAAATAGACATCGAAATGATACGCCTCCTCAATCCGCAGTACAAGCGCGAAATTATCCCCGGCAACATCATGCCTTCGCCCCTCAAACTGCCCGTCGCCGCCACGCTGACGTTTATCGACAACGTCGATTCGGTCGGCGCCTACCGCATCGAAGAGTTGCTGGCAGGATGCGAAACGGTCGACGCCTCCGGCGACGCGCAGGATAATCCGAGAAAGGAAACCATCACACACACGGTAGAAGCAGGCGAAACCCTCTACACAATAGCCAACCGCTACGGCGTAACCGCAAAAGATATACGGAAATGGAACAAGCTCCGTGCCAATCGCGTCCCAAAAGGCCGGAAACTGACCGTCATCATCGACAACGGCGGAATCACCTATGCGGCGCGCGGCGAACAGGAACCCTCCGGCGAAGAATCGAAAACGGATGCAGCGCCGGTCGTTGCGAAACAGACGGTGCGGAACACGTCGCCGTCGCCCGCAAAAGAGGTTTCCGTCGCGGCAAACGTCGACGGGGTGATTTCTTACAAGGTGAAATCGGGCGATTCGCTGTATTCCATCTCGAAAAAGTATCCGGGCGTAACCGTTTCGATGATACGCGAGGCAAACCGAATGTCCGGCAGCGTAATCAAGCCGGGACAGATTCTGAAAATACCCGCAGGAGGGTCATGAAATAATCTTTAATATTGAGGCATTATGGAAAAGGTTGAAATGACAGGCCAGGAGGAGCAGGACAGGCAGAAGGTACAGGAAATGTACGCCAAATTGCTGGACGAATACATGCACTCCAATCACCGGAAAAAAGTAGACCTGATAAAAAAAGCGTTCGATTTTGCCGACAAGGCGCACTACGACGCGCGGCGACGTTCGGGCGAACCGTACATCATGCATCCGCTGGCAGTGGCGCGCATCGTGTGCAACGAAATGGGACTGGGGTCGACCTCGATTTGCTCGGCGCTGCTGCACGATGTGGTCGAAGACACGGGTTTTGAGGTCGAAGACATAGAAAGCATTTACAGGAAAGACACTCCGCCGTTCGGTCGCAAGGTAGGAGAAATTGTGGACGGACTGACCAAAATATCCGGCGGCATATTTGCCGAGCAGGCTGCCAAACAGGCTGCCCGCCAAGCCACCTCGCAGGACGAAGCGGAACAGAAGTCGAAACAGACGGAGAACTTCAGGAAACTGTTCCTGACAATGAACAACGACATCCGCGTGGTGCTGATAAAGCTGGCAGACCGCCTGCATAATATGCGCACACTCGACGTGATGTCGCAGGAAAAGAAACATAAAATCACAGGCGAGACGCTGTTCTTGTACGCGCCGCTGGCTCATCGCCTCGGATTGTACGCAATTAAGACCGAACTTGAGAATCTGTGCCTGAAACACGAAAACCCGGAAGCATATCAGGAGATTGACAGGAAACTGAAGGAGAAAGAGGCCGTGATGGAGTCGCTGTTCGACAAGTTTACCGTGCCGGTAGACAAGAAACTGAAGGCAATGGGAATCGACTACGTGATGACGAAACGTGTCAAGTCGCACTTCTCCATCTGGAGCAAGATGGAGGCGCGGGGACTTCCGTTCGAAGAAGTCTACGACCTCTTTGCCGTCCGCATCGTCTTCGAATCACAGGAAGGCATCTCGGACAAAGACCTTTGCTGGAGGATTTATTCGGCAATCACGGATATTTACAGGATGAAACCCGACCGTATCCGCGACTTTGTTTCCAATCCCAAGACAAACGGTTATCAGGCGCTGCACGTGACGGTGATGGGACCCGACGGGCAATGGATAGAGGTACAGATTCGCAGCCGCAAGATGGACGATATAGACGAACGGGGACTTGCCGCACACTGGAAATACAAAGACCACAGCATAGAAGAGGATGCGGAGCTGGGTCGTTTGCTGGATGACATCAGGACGATACTCGAACATCCGACGCCCGACCTGATGGATACCCTCGACAGGCTGAAACTGACGCTCTACGAATCCGACATCAAAGTATTCACCCCGAAAGGCGATATTAAGACGTTGCCCAAAGGAGCCTCGGCGCTCGACTTCGCCTACGAACTGCATTCCGACATCGGGAATACGGCCATCGCCGCCAAGGTCAATCACATACTGGTGCCTATCAGCCGTCAGCTTGCCGGCGGAGACCAGATAGAAATAGTGACTTCGAAGACGCAGATGCCCGTCGAAGAATGGTTGGGTTTCGTGAAAACCGCCAAGGCGCGACTGGACATTACCACTGCGCTGAAACGCATCCGGCGCGAAAACGCGCAGCAGGGAAAGGCGAAACTGCTGGTCGCCTTTACCAAAGCGGAAATCGAACCGCACTCCTCGCTCATCGACAAGGTGGCGGCATATTACGGATTTACGAGCAGGGAAGACCTTTACTGCGCAATAGAAAAGGGCGATGTGCCCAATTACGAAAACGTACGGAAAATACTGAAAACCAAGTCCGACCTGTTCGAAAAGTTTGCCTTCCTGCGCAAGAAGGAAAAAGGAAAGAAAGAAGCGGACGCAACGCAGGGAGGAGAGACGGCGACGTCGGTATTCGACCGCAAAAAGCCGTTTCTGCTCACACAGGCAGGCCTGAACAGGGATTATGTCCTTGCCGAGTGTTGCAAACCCATCCTCGGCGACGAGACGGTAGGCTTTATCGACCGGGACAAACTTGTGGTGCACAAGCGAATGTGTCCGAGTGCAATTAACCGGAACAGCAAGTACGGCGACCGCATCGTAGTCACTGTGTGGAGCGGTCATGCGGGCTTTTCGTTCGAGGCTACCGTCAGGGTGGAGGGAATAGATGCCATCGGCGTGCTGAGCAATATATCCAAAACCATTCTGGAGTATAACGTCAATATCCTGCATCTGGAAATAAAGACGATGGGGGGAATATTCGAAGGAAAAATCAAACTGAACGTGCACAATGTAGAAGACGTGTTGCAGTTGTGCAAGAGCCTGTCCGGGCTGGAAAACATTACTTCGGCATACAGAATATCGGATTAGGCGGAGAACATAAAGAGAAAGCGAGAGAAGCCACATGTGTAACAGAAAATGAATTTGCAATGAAAAGAGTAATTTATATCGCGGCGATATGTATCGTCGCTACGGCAGTTGCCGGCGCACAGGCGCGTTACGGACGCGAAGGCACCGATCGCACCCGCCCGTCCCATATCCGGACAGGCGGAGATTTGCGTCAGGAATGGGGTTATATGGATATATATCCGAAGAAAAAAATTAACAGGCCGTATCTTAAAGAAGACTGCTACGACGGCACATACTATCCGCATTACGTCGCCGTCAGGTCGCTGTTCGTCAGGAATGCGCCTTCGTACGACGCGCCCGTGCTGACGACGATTGCGCAGGGCGAAGTGATTCACCTGACGGATGCCGACTATCCGTGGAAAAAAATGGCGATCACTTATTTCGACACGGAGGCGTGGGTATACAGGACAACCGTGGGATACGTCAACTGTCAACTTGTACGTTCGGCAGCGCCGTCTCCGGCAAACAAAACGGGGCGCACGTCTGCGCCGGCATACGTCGCAGACCCGGACGGGCGGCGCAACCGTCCGTCGCAGTCGCGTCCCATTATCGACCGTACCCGTACCGGCCGGCCGGCAATCGTCGGGCAAAACGGCGAGGCGGGATGCGGACGCCTGACCGTCTGGACTAACTGCGAAGACGACGGTTACATAGACGTCTATATTGACGGCGACTACGCGGGACAGTTGACGACAAGTTTCTACGGCACGGATCCGGCGTGCGGCGAAGAAGGCACAATCGCCCGCGAACTGCCGGCCGGCCGGCACGACATCTCGGCTTTCGGTTCGACCGGGATGTGGAACGTGGAAGCGATCGTCGTGCCCGGACGCTGTACGCTCAAACTCCTGTCGCGCGAGGACAAAGAAAAGGTGCGTGAAGATTGACCGGACTTAAGGCCGGATTCGGTATCAAACAAAGCGAACGAATCGTTCCCCTCGGAGCGATTCGTTCGTTCCCTTCGAATCAGACAGTCCGTTCCCCTCGAATCAGACAGTCCGTTCCCTTCGAATCAGACAGTCCGTTCCCCTCGAATCAGACAGTCCGTTCCCCTCGAATCAGACTGTCCGTTCCCTTCGAATCAGACTGTCCGTTCCCCTCGAATCAGACTGTCAAATATTCGCGAATGAGACTGTCCGTTCCCGGACGTTCGCGCTTACGGTACGGTGACTTTCGCGATCGGCGAATAGTTGTATTTCCGGTTTGCATCGTCCACGGCGGCGCCCATACGTATATAATATGTATAGCCCGACTTCAGCGGCATCGGCCCTACGGTATATACCCGGCTCGTTTCGCTGTCGCCCACTTCGTCTTTCCAGCTTTTGTTTATATTGATTTGCATGTTGTTGTTGTACTCTGCAATGTTAATATAGTTCGATTCTCCGCAAAAGGTGGTCAGGCTTAAAAACGGCATGATACGGAACAGGTTGGGAAGGCCTTCGCGCACGGGCGCCTTCAGGCGGCAGCTCATGGTCAGCTGGGTTCCTTCCAGTTTGTAGTCGAAGTCGATGATTTGAAGATACGGGGTGACGGTGAAATCCTGTTCGGTCGACTTATCCAGTTTTACGTTCCTGATCGTGTCGCAGGGCCAGAAAGGGCCGCCGTAGGCAAGCATGTCGTACGTCCCGGCAAACAGTTTCGAGTTGTTGTACGATCCGTCCTGCTTTACCGACAGGGATTGATGGTTTATCACCTCTTCCGTCCAGCTTCTTTCCCATATCCGGATAGACCAGTCGTTTTGCGACGACAGTAAATTCTCTCCCGTATAAGCGTCGATTATGCGCCCGTAAAAACGTGCGTCCGGTTCGTCCCAGTTGTCGATTTCCATACACGAAGCCAGGCACAGCATGGCTGTTGCCATGATTGAATACAATATTTTTTTCATTTTTGTTCGTATTGTCAAGTGAATAGATTAACGAAGCGGGTTCTTGGGCAGAAGATTGGGGTTCTTGTTTATTTCGCCCTGCGGAATGCCTTCGTAGTAGCAATTCTTGTTGGCCGTCCACGACTGATTCCATCTTTCATGCTCGTCCAGGTAGATGTATTTGCCTTCGTCGAGCACGTAGTAGCACATCAGGACTCTCGGAATCCAGTTGCTCAGCACGCGGTCGGCCACTCTCCAGCGCCGGATGTCCCACCAGCGATGGTTCTCAAAGGCAAGCTCGCGATAGCGTTCGTCGCGGATAAATTGCAGGTTTGCGTCGATCGGGTAACCGTAGACGGCGCTCAGGTCCGACATGTCGTCCGCCGGGCGCGTCACCTTGCAGCCTGCGCGTTCGCGAATCTTTTCGATATAGTCGAAGGCTTCGTCCTTTTTGCCCAGTTCGTAGCACGCCTCGGCCATGTTCAGGTATATTTCGCCCAAGCGGAATACTATCCAGTGCTGACCGCTCATGTAGAATCCACATTCGTTGGTAGGCAGATTGACGTCGATGTATTTGCGTACGAAGGCGCCGGTAATCGGATTGTTTTCGCCTCCCCAGCTTTCGAACAGTCCGTGCTCGCCGTTGACGCGTATGGCAGCGCCGTTGTAGTTATACGTATCGCCGCGCTGATAGCCCAGGATGCGGTTTTCGTCAATATTGGCCGGCGCGGTGTTGTCGCCGTTTCCCGCATAGGTTGCCGCCCAGGGGAAAGTCTTGTACAGGCCGCGCTGGATGCTGAAAGTGTGTCCGCGAAGCTCGTCGCCGTCGAAATACATCGAGCCTCTCATGCGCGGCTCCATTCCGTTTTTAATATCCCCCCGCCTGTCGAAGCGGATCGGTTTGCCTTCGGCATCCGTGATGTCGGGAAAGTCGTACAGCCTCATCAAGTCCAGCGACGGATAGCTTTGCGCGCCTACGTCTCTCGACATGTCCGGCTGTGGGCACATCATCGCGTCGTAGCTGTGCCGCAGGCGGGTATCGTTCGGCGCGTTTTTGTCGAACTCCTTGATAAAGATGTTTTCCGTGGAGGAGGCGTCCAGAAACAGGTTGGCGAAGTTCAGCGCCTTGTCGGGATAGTTTTTGGTATACAGCGAATACCTGCCCGAATTGTCGATTAACTTGCCGGCATCGTACGAATACTGGAAGAACTCGTTTGCTTTCGAGGGATCTATTCCTGCAAAACCCTGCTGCGCGGCTTCCTGATTAGCCTCGAATCCGAGATAATGGGTGTATTTGGCAATCGTGCCGGCATAGAGCATGGTGCGCGACATCAGGGCGGCGGCGACATACTTGTTGGCGCGTCCCGCTTCGGAGGTTTCCTTCATGTTGTCGATGGCGAACTGCAAGTCGTCGTGAATGAATTTCCACGTATCGTACTCCTTTGCACGGGGCACCTGCAATACTTCCGGATCGCCGAGCGGGTCCTGCACTTCCGTAATGACGGGTATGCCGCCGTAGCGTTTGGCCAGTCCGAAGTACAGGAAAGCACGGATGAAATGTGCTTCGCCCAGCAGGGAATTGTAGGTGGCTTCCTCAAAGTCATCCCTGTAATTGGGGAAATTGTTGATGAAGAGGTTTACGTCGCGGATTCTGTCGTAAGGCCAGTAGCCGAAACCGTCGTTGTTTACCTTCATCCATGTATTCACAAATTCGCCGGACATGTTTCCCAGGGAGAATTTCCCGGCTTCCCAGTAGTTTCCCGCGCGATAGCCGGTTTCGTTACTGTTGCCGCTGCGTGCGTAGTAGTTAAAGTCTTCTATGGGAAGGTACATGTACAGTCCGGTGAGATACTTTTTGACGCCGAATTCGTTGCCGAACAACTCTTTCTCGCCCAACATGCCCTTGGGTTCCAGAGACAGGTCATGACACGAGGAGATGGATGCGCCCAGGATGACTGCCGTCAATATATACTTAATTTTCATGATGATAAATGTTTAGAATTTAATACTTGCACCAACCGTATAAGTTCGATTGATGGGATAGTTGTAGAACTGGATATAGTCGGTCGAAGCGCCTCCGGCAGAACCCGGACGTTCGGGATCGACGTCATGCAGCCCCGTAAAAGTCAAAAGGTTGTATCCGCTCAGATAGATTCTCAGATTCTTGATTCCTGCTTTGGCTACCAGTTTTTTCGGCAGCGAGTAGCCGAGTTCGAGTGTTTTCAGACGCATGTACGAGGCGTCCTGCACGGAATTTGTACCGGTACGCCGTCCGTCGTGTCCCGTAACGGGATAATAGCCTTCTATCCATTTGGTGTTGGGGTTAAAATAATCCGCATTGGGATCTTCCGGCCGCCATCTGTCCATAAACCACGTCAGGGTGTTTTGTCCGCCGAAAGCCAGCGCTTCCGTCAACACCTCGGCATACTGGACGTAAACGCCGTATGCGCCCTGAAAATTCATTGTCAGGTCGAAGTTTCTCCATGAGCCGCCCGTAGATATGCCGTAGTTAAAAACGGGGAGTCCCCGGCTTGCAATCGGGTGGTCGTCGTTTCCGTTGACTACGCCGTCTTCGTTCCAGTCCATGTTCCACCAGTCGCCCGGCACGGCGCCCTGGCCTTGCGGCAGGTAGAAGTTGCGGATCTCGTCATAGGAAGTAAACATGCCGCCGGATTCGTTGCCCCACCAGATGTTGTCGTAGCGACCGCTTGTCCTGTTTCGCCAGTAGTCGTACGAATTGCCGGCAGGCGTTTCGAGCCAGTAGGTACGCATCTGCTTGGTGGCCGATACCTGCGGATTGATGAAATAGTTGAAGTCGCCGATTTTGTTGCGGTGTTCAAGGGAGATTTCCCATCCGAAACTGCGGTCGCTGTTCAGGTTTTCCTGAGGCAGCGATGCGCCGACGGTACCCGGAATCACGGCGCTGCTGGTGGCAAGCAGCCCCGAACGGTCGCGCCTGTAAATTTCGAGCGCACCGCCCAGCAAGCCTTTCCACAACTGGAAATCCACACCTGCGTTGTACATTTTGATGGCGTACCATGTCAATTTCGGGTTGGGAATGCCCGGAGGATTGACGCCGCCGTTCAGGGTATTGTCGAAATACCAGCCCACGTTGTTCGACAAGCCGAATCCTACGTAGGTCGAAGGATAGTTCCTTGCCGAACCGTCGTCGCCCATTTCACCGTATGACGCTCTCAGTTTTAAGTTGTTCAGCCAGTCGAATTTGTCTTTGACGAAAGCCTCTTCGCTGATGCGCCAGCCTGCCGAAACGGACGGGAAAAATCCCCATCGGCTGCCTTCCGGGAACTTGGACGAGCCGTCGTAGCGAAACTGGAAATCGGCCATGTATTTGCCGCCGAAGTCATAGCCTACACGGCCGACGAGGGACTGGCTTAGAATATCGGCAATTTCGCCGCCTGTGCCTTTTTGATTCTTGTCTTCGCCGGCAAACAGGTATTCGCTGTTTATCATCAATTCGCGGGAAGCGTTGAAGCTCTCCCACGTGGCGTAGGTTTCTTCAAAAAGCAGCAGTCCGTTTACGCTGTGCCTGTCGAACGTATTGCTGTAATTAAGTCCCGCCTGCAGGTTCGTATTGTAATTGAAGTTTACGCTGCGGGAAACGCTTGCCGGCGTATTCTTTTCGGATGCCGCATAAGTATCCGTGCCGGGATTATAGACATACAGTTTGTAGGTGCTCCGGTAGTTGGTATTGTCGGGCATACTGAGCGTGTAGTCGTACGAAGCCTTTGCGGACAGCCCCTTTACGCCCGGAATATCGTAAGTCAGCACCATTGTCCCGTTAAGGCGGCGCTGCTTGTTCAGTTCGTAGCCCACGTAGTCGGCGTCGGTCTCTGCAACCATGTTGTGCCCGTCGTACAGGACGTTTTGATTACCGTTCAGATACAGCGGATTGTCGTTGGCATAGATGGACGCATCCGGGCGAAGCAGCCATGCAGACTTGTAGGTTGTCCAGCCCGTCCCGTTCGGTTTGTGCGTGCTTGTCAGGATGGCGCCCAGCGAAACTCTTGCTTTCAGGCGACTTGTGATCTGCGCATCTACGTTCGTGCGGATGTTCCAGCGGTCGGCATACAGGTCGCCGCTCCTGTACGAGCCTTCCTGCTTCCCGTAGCCGAGGTTGAAGAAATAGCGCAGTTTTTCCGAACCGCCGTTTACGCTGAGGTTGTGCTGTTGCTGCGGCGTCGTTTTCTTGAACACGGCATCCATCCAGTTGTAAGACTGTTTTTCGCCGCTGAGATAGGGGTCAAACTGGTCTTGCGGATAAACCGGATTACGGCGAATCAGGTAGTTGCCGCCGAAATCCTGCCAGTTTTGTTCGTTTCTCAACGTCATGTATTCCGTAGCGCTTACGCCTTCGGGCACATAGAGGAACTGCTGGAAGGTTTGGTTTCCGGTATAGGTAATATCCACCTTCCCGTCCTGTGCCGTACCGCTTTTGGTGGTTATCAGCATCACGCCGTTGGCGGCGCGCAGGCCATAGATGGCGGCCGAACCGTCTTTCAGTACGGATATGCTTTCGATTTCCTCCGGGTCCATGCGAAAGAAATAGTCCTTGTCGCGAGGAATACCGTCGACCACGAACAAAGGCGTTCCCATGCCTCGGATGTCGATGTGTGTGTCGTAGTCGCCGGGCTGGCTGCTCTTTTGAGCGATGCGTACCCCTGGAAGTTTACCGGTCAGCATGTTGACTACGCTCTCGTTTTTTGTTGCGATAATTTCTTCGTTCTTGACGGCAGAAATGGCTCCGGTCAGCGTCGCTTTTCGCTGCGTGCCGTAGCCGATCACAACTACCTCGTCCAGATTCGTTTCGTCTACTTCCAGTTTGATGTTCAGCACGGAAGAAGTTCCTACCCTAATTCTTTGAGTTACATATCCCATATAGGATATTTGCAGTACCGCATTTGCCGGCACATCAAAAGAAAACCTGCCGTCCACGTCCGTCACGGTTCCACGGGATGTCCCGACTACAAGAATTGCCGCACCGATAACCGGTTCGTCGTGTTCGTCCGTTACGACGCCCGCCACGGTTTTGGTTTGCGCATAGCCCGGCAGCGTAAATGCAAGGCAGGCAAGCCACGTCGACAAAGCCACTAAAATCATTTTCGTTTTTACCATTTGTTTTTCATTAAATTAGTTTCAAAAAATGTGTGTATAAAAATATGAGTTGAATTAAAAAGCCGTTTGCTAAGATTTCCGGAAAAACAATATCCGTGCGGGCATACAAAGCCCCGGCGCACGTCCGGCACAGGCACCGGAAGTCCGAACATTAATTTTGTAAAATGTAATACGTTAAGTATTAAGAATCTATATGGGGGGGGGCAAAATGATCTTTTCTCCGACGCTTGGGGGAGAAGCAGGCTTCAACCCGGATATTCAAGCCTTCCGTGGGGGTGGCTGCGGAGGCTTGAATACTGCCGGTTTGAAAATCCACAAAACAATAATAATTCATGTTATGCAAGTTCATATTCTTTTTTCATCCCGTGAAGGTATGCTTTTTTTGATTGTGCGTAACATGAGTAATAAAGATGAAGAAAGTAAGAATAGCGGCAAAAAGTGCCGAAAATCTCCGCAGAGATAGACTTCATCTCTCCAGAGATATTTCGATGAAATACACGTTTCTGACGCATGGTTGCGAAAATTTTGCCGTTCGGGCAAAGGGAGACCGAACCGGATGCTGTGTAATGAGTGGTAATAAAAGAAAATCCTTATATAATCAAACGTCTGTTTCATGTTTATTAAATCCAATCATAAGATAAACAAGTTTTGTTTTTCGCCTGCAAATGAAATACGGAGGTATTAATAAAACGCTTAATAAAACGCTTAATGCGGAATAAAATGCATTTTTTTCTTGTTATTGTTTTATTAAGCGTTTTATTAAGCGTTTCGCGTCAGGGAAGCGTTTATCTGTTTTTATCGCAGTTTCAGGCATTTGCGATTAAGCGCAAGAATATGAATGGATTTTGCATGTTTTTTTGCCGGGCATACGGTATCGTTACGGAAAAGAATGATTAATTTTGTCACTACATAAAATAATTTCATGTTCATCACATTGTTATCGAGAAGAATAAATAAGGGATTCGGGTGGGTTGCCGCATTGTTGACATGTGTACTGCAATTCTCTTTCGTGAAGGCAAGCGACATGGAAGGCGGCGTGGAAGGCGGACTTTATTTTCATTCTTTCATGGTAGATAAAGACAACAGGACGGGGTTGGATTTGACTCCCGATAAACCGGTTTCGCTTTCTTCGGGCGGTTTCGGTTTGTCGTTCGATTTTAAAATCAGAAACGAACGCGATATTTATGGATACATATTCCGGATCGTCGGTAACCGGACGGTAAACATTGATATGATTTCCAATATCGAGAACAACAGTCTGGTGCTTGTGGGCGGAAATACGACGCTGCTGAGTTTCGACATCGCCGCAGTGCGGGAAAAAGCAAGCGGCAGATGGATAAACGCCGAGCTGACGGTGGATGCCGCCAACGGCGTGCTGGAATTTTCGCTGAACGGCATTAAAAAGTCGGCAGCTTACGAGATGAGCGGCCTGAAGAAATTCAATATTTATTTCGGACGTAATAACGACCTCGACTTTGCCACTACGGACGTTGCGCCCTTCGTGTTGAAAGACGTCAGGCTTTTCGACAAAAAAAAGAAGCGGCTGATGCGGCACTGGAAGCTGAACAGGCATGGCGACGGTTGCGTCTTCGACGAATGTAAATCGGCAAAGGCTGTTACTGCAAACGCCGTGTGGGAAATTAACCGGCACGCCGAATGGCAAAAGCGGGCAACCGTCGTCGTGCCCGGCAAATATCCGCAAATCGCTTTCGACCGGAACGGCAAGCGGGTTTTTGCCGCAAAGGACGACATCATTTATATGTATGACGCGGAAAAGGGTGTGTTTAATACGTACCGGTCGGGGAGGGGGAACCCTTATAATGCGGAGATCAATCAACTGTTTTACGACGGGACGACGGGAGAGCTTGTGTCTTACGATTTCGAAAAAGACAGCCTTGCACGGTTTAATTTCGATTTACGGGAGTGGGACAACGACGACAACAGGCCGACGGTGCGCCGCTTCATGCACCACAATAAATATTTCGACGACAAAAACCACACCTTATATACGTTGGGCGGCTACGGTTTCCACAAGTACTCGGCACTGCTGCAAATCTTTCCGGATACGGCGCACCGGTGGAAAAGCGCGGATTTGTCGGACGTGATACATCCCCGCTACCTCGCGGCGATGGGCGTCTGGAAAGATTCGCTCCTGCTCTATTTCGGCGGCTACGGCAATGCTTCGGGCAGGCAATACGAATCGCCGCACAACTATTACGACCTCTATGCCGTAAATCCGCATACGATGCACGTCGCGAAAATATGGGAACTCGGCAATGTGGACAATCATTTCACGAACAGCAACTCGCTGGTTGCGGACGACGATGCCGGGACGTTTTACACCCTGTCGTATCCGAACAACGTCTTTGAAACGCAGGTGTTTTTGCATGAATACAGCCTTCGCGCCCCCGGATTTCGCAGGCTCGGCAATCCGGTGCCGTTTCTTTTCAACGACGTCGAGTCGTATTGCGACCTCTTCATTTCGTCGGACAGTTCGGCGCTTTTTGCCGTCACTTCGTGCATGGCGGGAGACGACAGCAGGATCGAGATCTATTCCATCGCCTATCCGCCCCTGAGCATGGAGGATACGCTGCAACCCGGCCGCGCCGCCGCGCCGTTCGGATATATGCCCTGCGCCGCGCTGATTCTGGTCGCCCTCGCGCTGATATACATGGCCATAAGGCGGATAGTGAAAACGGTGCATGTCGCTTCCGTACTGAAAACCATTGAGTCGAACGACGAATCGTTCCGCAAAATGGGGAAGGAAGAGCGACGCACGTCGTATCCCGCCATACACATGCTCGGCGTCTTTGAAGTATGGGATGCCAAGGGCGTCAACATATCGCATCTGTTTTCGCCCACTGCAAGCCAGATGTTTTTCCTGCTCTACTTTAGAACGATAGGCGAGGGGAAAGGCATCACGTCCGGCGAACTGCAAAAAATACTGTGGCCGGACAGGGATTACGACAGCGCGCGGAACAGCAGGAACGTATATTTCAATAAGCTAAGGCTGATTCTGAATATGATCGGACACATCCGGCTGTGCAAGACAAACGACTTGTGGATGCTGGCCTACGACAGCGATACGGTGTACAACGACTACGAGCAGGTTGTGAAAAACATCGCCCTCCTCCGGAAAAGCCCTGCGCCTGACAAAGAACTGCTGCGCAAAACCCTCATTATCGCCCGGCGGGGAAAGCTCCTGCCGTACTGCGAAGTAGAATGGGCGGATAACTATAAAACGGCATACGTGAATACGCTTATCGAATACCTCTCGGAACTGGCGGAACACGCGGACGTGAAGAACGACCTGCCGTTGCTGCTAAACATTGCAGAGATTATTTTGATGCAGGACAGTATTGAAGAATCGGGCATAAGGCTGAAATGCCACGTACTCTTCAGGCTTGGGAAAAAGAAACAGGCCTTCCGCTGCTACAACAAGTATGTCGAAGAATATCATGCAATTCTGAACATCAAACCGGAGTTGACGTTTCACGAAATCATGAAATAGTCAGTCCTTATAAAGTCTTTTCCAAGCCGCAGCATAGCAAAATCTTGCGGGAAAAACAAGCGAAAAATAATCCGTAAAAGCTCTTCTTTGAGTTTTTGCATCATTTTCTCCAGATTCCAGGCAGTACTCGACATGAGAGCGTTGATTTGAACGCCAACCGCGCCCCAAAAGTAATTTTCGAGCATACGGGAATCATACTTTTCGTGACTGATTATCGGTTCAATGCCCGCCCCGGCCCGGCACTGTTTACGTTTTTTCTGTTTCCGATAA
>JAISNP010000078.1 GCA_031276175.1 Tannerella sp. | reverse complement strand
GAAACTCGGTTATTGTCGACGGAAACTCGGTTATTGTCGACAATAATTCGATTATGGTCGACGGTAACGCGGCAAACGTCTTTCAACAGAATTGCAGGATTTACAGAAGGGGAGGGACTGTAAATCCTGCAATTTCGTTCGGCAAACCGGCCTGAAACAAGTATTGCCGTCACCGGCTTGCGGATTGCTTACTGCGTTTTGAACTTAATCGTATCCGTCTGCACGATGCCGTCTACGTATAACTTATGTACATACAGCACCGTATCCGGCGGTGAGACAGCCGCAGGTACCTTAAATGTTTTTCCGTTTGTACCGACAGGCACCGCACTGGGCAGCCCCGGATAGGACAGGTAGTAATCATATATGTCGGCGCTGTCTGCACCTAAAGTAACGCCTTTATCGGCGGTGATGTTTGGCGTAATCGTATACGTTCCGTTCGCATCCTTTTCGTTTCCGTCTACCTTGGCAACAGCCAAACGTTGAGTCACCGCAGTTGTCACGGGTTTAATCGTCCATTTGCCGAAATTCGACTTTGCTCCGTTCTTTGTGCTCAGATAATAAAGCGCGTCGGATGTGAACTTGCCGGTGAAATCCGTACCACTTGTATACGTACCCCTTATACTGTCTATGGGGATATAATAAATCGTATTGGCGGACGGCCCGGCGGAACGTGTCAGGTATCCGGTGAAAACCACAGGCGTTCCGAATGCAATCGGTATATCCCCGCCTTTGGAATTTTTGAGCTTCACACTGTCCTGTACGCTCAACCCCATGCTTGCGGAAACGACGAGGGCGTTTTGTTTGAAATCAGGCACGGTTAGAATTTGGCCTGCCCGCACGTATTTTTCATGATCCCACGTACTGAAAGTTGACGGCATGTGCCAGTAATTTATTACCAGCGTATTCGTGTCGATAACGGCATTCAGCGAAAGATCGACCGCCGGATTGATGACGCCTCCCTGCACGTAACCCAGCAATTCGAGCACAGCGGAAGACGACGTGCCGGAGTTGTTGAATAACGGTATATCCGCCCAGCTGCTTGTATCCTTAATCTTGACGTGAAGCGTATAGTTTCCCGAATTTTCGGTTACATAAGTAATATACGTTTCCGTCCCGGTTGCTTTGACATGCGTATTGGTGGAGTCGTACTTGTTGTTGACGGGATCCCATGTTTTCACATACCACGTCGTATCCGTCAGGTCGATGCCCGGCGGCTGTGCGTCGGCTCCGTCCCGTCCGTTCTGTCCGTTCTGTCCGATTGCCTTGTAGCCCATGTTTACGCCGTTAAGTGTCCAGAAACCCGACTGATCGATAGCCCACACGCTGCCCGGCGTACCGTCTACTCCGTTCGTGATTTCATACTCCTCCTCGTTAGTCAATACGATCTTGTATCCATCGGTAATAGATTCTACACGGTCAATTGAAACCATGTCGTTTATTTTGCTCTTAAGTTGACCGACGGTTGTATATAATTCCGTCAAAGTCTTGTTTGTCGCATCTACCCGGTTGTTTGTACTGTCCACCCGATTGTTCAGGCGCTCTATTGCCGGAGTGTAGTCTTCACTGCATCCCGAAAAACCAATCGTCACTGCACATGCAAGTATAACACTGCAAATGACCGTCTTTCCCAAATTTTCTTTTGCTCTCATAATCATAAAGTTTTATATCTAAAAATATTATTTCAAATTAAAGGAGGCCACGAAGATACGGCTTTATTTCGAAATTGCAAATTTTATTCTTTCAAATGAGTGATTTTGGAAGATACGTTCGTGGCTTATTCCCGTCGCGTCATCCCGCTTCGATTTGCATCCGTAAGAGACAAGATTTGTGGGTGCGCACTCGCATGAACTGAAAAATAATCACACAACCCATATCTGCACAAGCACGAAAAAAAACATCATTATAAGAAAACCGTAATACATCAGAAATGTAATGATACCTCCCTGCCTGTGCGCAAAGTAAACGGCCAGCAGAAGCGATACGGGCATGTAGAAGAAATAAAGGAAATCGGTGAAATAATGTTTCCCGAAGCACACAAGAAGCACGAAAGCATACAGCGCAAAAGCAAAGAAAAACGAAAACATCTTACGCACGCGCAGAGGCCCCAAAAAGAACTGAAGCCGTACATAGGTGGAAAGAAACAGCGTCGGCAGGAAAATACCCGCTACGCACATCCACCGGAAACGGCTCGTCAAGTCCTGCGAAAAAGAAATACCCGCATCCGCAAGTTGAGCGGCAGGGACGGTCAGCGCCGTATAATCCTGCACCCAGTAACACCATCCCGCGACAAGCGTCCAGACGGTCGCGACGCTAACCACGGACGCCAGCAGGTTTTTCGCGCCGAGGAAACCGAATTTATACATGCCGTACCAAAACAAAGGCACGAACCAGAGCAGATGTATCCATATCAAACTCCCTGCTGCAATCAGCGCCGTGGTATTGAATACCCTTGCGGACTCCGGAGGCTCTTCCGACTTTAAAAACGCTGACAGCGCAGGGATGAAAAACAGCATGGCCACCGACGCAGGTGTAACCGGCAGAAAACCCATGTGCGTACTGCACAGCAGGAGAAAGAAGAGGAACGGCTGTTTCGTGCTGGTACGGATCAGGGTCGCATGATAGTTGATACGCTGTTGCAGCAGCGCGGTAATGACCAAAATCAGGATTCCGGCAATGTGCGCGACACCCCAGTCCGTCATCAGCCCCAGCAGAAAACCCCAAAGCGGCATCGCCGCCGCACCCGCCGCCGGATGGTCTGCGGAATAGCGATAGCCCAGCAGAAGGCCGGTCGCACAAACCACCAGCGTCGCCGGCACGATATGCCATTGCGACAGGCTCCGACCGGACGGTGGCTCGTATGTTTGCCGATAGGTATAGGACATACTATATGTCGAATCCGATGTCTTTGCGGTAATATTTCCTGTCAAAACAGATCACCTCCGCACTGCGGTAAGACTTTGCAAGGGCCTCCGCCTTCGTTGCGCCGAAGGACGATACGGCCGCCACGCGACCGCCGGAGGTGAATATCATTCCGTCGACCGCCGTCGTCCCCGCATGGAAGACGATGCTCTCCTCCACCCGGTCAAGCCCCACGATTACTTTCCCCTTCTCGTAAGCGCCCGGATAGCCGCCGCTGGTCAGCATCACCGTAGCGGCGTGACGCGGATCTTCGACGAGCGTCCGCTGCGACAGCGTGCCGCCGGCCACGCCCTCAAGCAAATCCACCAGGTCGCTTTGCAGGCGCAACATCACCGTTTCCGTCTCCGGATCGCCGAGGCGGCAGTTGTATTCAATCACGTAAGGCTCGCCCTGCACGCTAATCAGTCCGAAAAAGATAAACCCCTTGTAGCAGATGTTCTCCTCCCTCAGTCCCTCGATGGTCGGGCGGATGATACGATCTTCCGCTTTGCGCATGAACGCCTCGTCGGCAAACGATACGGGCGACACGGAACCCATCCCGCCCGTATTCAAACCCGTATCGCCTTCGCCCGCCCGCTTGTAGTCCTTCGCCACGGGCAGGATTTTGTAGCTCGCGCCGTCGGTGACGACAAAGACCGAACATTCCGTCCCTTCAAGAAATTCCTCGATGATCACCTTGCGGCTTGCCTCGCCGAACATGCCTTTCAGCATTGCGCGAAGCTCGATTTTCGCCTCGTCCAGCGTGTCGACTATCAGTACGCCCTTGCCCGCGGCAAGCCCGTCGGCCTTCAGTACGTATGGCGGAGGCAGGAGGCCGAGAAACGCCAAGCCTTCGCCAAACTCGGATTCCGAAACGCTGCGGTAGCGCGCCGTGGGTATCCGGTGACGCATCATGAAGGCCTTCGCAAAGTCTTTGCTCCCCTCCAGACGCGCGCCTTCGCGGCTCGGACCTATCACGGAGATGTCCGACAGACGCGCATTGTTCCTGAAATAGTCGTATATACCGCCTACCAGCGGCGCTTCGGGGCCGACCACCACCATGTCCACTCGACGCTCCGACGCAAAATCTCCTATCCGGCGAAAATCGGTCTCACTGATGGGCACATTAATCCCCACCGTGCCCGTACCCGCATTGCCGGGGGCGATATACAGCGTTTCGGTCTTCACGCTTTGGGCTATTTTCCATGCCAGCGCATGTTCGCGGCCGCCCGAACCCAGTAACAGAATATTCATCTCGCTTTATATTATA
>JAISNP010000062.1 GCA_031276175.1 Tannerella sp. | reverse complement strand
TTGTGGCTCAGCAAATCCGTGTAATGTAATTGATATACACGGAAAAACCTTATTTATACTATGCTCAGTTATAAATTGTGTTATCATATAATTGGAAATTCAAGGCTAACAACGTACTCAACCCAACTTGGCCAGTAAATAAACGTAATTATCTTGTAAACAGGAGTATGCGACAGCGGCATATTACTAATGGGGGACTACGGATTTTTTCCTCATACCGGGGTTCGACTGTTTATACTCAAAAGGAAAAGGTTTGCGAAAATCGGGATATATGCACAAAACGAATAAACTACAGACCTTTGCAAAATGAAAATAGAATTGACCGAGGAGAGATTGTTGGAATTGCAACAAATACAACGCCATGTAATCGGTTCGGTTTACGTGAAAGTAACCTGTATTCTGATGCTGCACAAAGGTTTTACACCGCAGACAGTATTGCACATGATTGTGAAAGCATCAATGCTGAATCAACGAAAGCGCTTTATCAGGAAGCGTTAGACAGGCATCCCAATGCCAAATGCATCTATATTATTTCCGATAATTCGAAGTATTACAGAAATAAATCCTTATTACAATGGATAGAAGAAACTAAAATCAGGCAGATATTTCTGCCTCCATACTCTCCTGATCTGAATCTGATAGAAAGACTGTGGAAATTCCTGAAGAAAAAAGTCGTAAATGCTAATTTTTACAGAACAAAGGAACTTTTTAGACAGGCGGTGATGAAATTCTTTGATAACATTGATGACTCTAAATTTTAGGCTTGCTAATTCGCAATCCTTTTCCTTTTGAGTATAACTTCGAATCGCCTAAAGATATTTTCTTTAGAGAAGTTGCATTCGTTACTTGAATCTGCGACCCCCATAGTGGACTTTCACCACCAAGTTATATTCATGCACGGCACACCAAAAAAAGGCTATCCTGAGCGCAGGATAGCCTTTTTGCCGTTCGTTTACAGCGCGCCCCCGATCAGGAAGACTACGGCAAGCGCCACGATGGCGTATAATTCCGGAAATACGGCAAGAATCAACGTGTTGGTAAACACGTTATGCCCCTGTCCGATGGCGGCGATACCGTTGGCGCAGACGCTTCCCTGCCGCAGGGCGGAAAACAGCGCCACGAGGCCGAGCGTCAGTCCGCCTCCGAAAACGGCGGCAGACTGAAATGCGGTAATTTCCGGAGTAAGTACGCCGAAAATCATCTGAAACATGAAGTATCCCGCAAAGCCATACAAGCCTTGAGTGCCCGGCAATGCGGCCAATACTACATAATTGCCGAATGCGCTGCTGTTTTTTTTCAGCGCGCCTACTGCTGCATTTCCTGCAATGGTGACGCCATAGGCGCTTCCGGTTCCCGACAACACAAGCATTGCTGCAATGCCTGCATACGCTAATAATAAATTCGATTCCATAGTTTTTTTTAATTGTTTACGTTACTAATCAGTCTTTTATTTCATTAATCATTTATTCCACTATTCCACTTAAACGGGTTATATGCGCTCCCGCCGCCTTCGTAGCCGGAGTTTTTGAAAAATTCGACAAACGTCAGGCGCATAGGATGTACGAATGCGCCCAGTACGTTCATAAATATATTGATGGCATGGCCGATCACAAAAATCAATATCATGACGATCGGGCCGGCAATGATATTGTCGGGACTCATGCCTGTGGCCAGGCTGTTGAACACTCCTGCAAGTATGCCGCCCGACAGTCCGAGCGCAAACAGGCGGACATACGACAGCACGTCGCCCAGCAACCCCGTCGCCATGTTGTACGTATCCCACAACCCCAGCCCGATGTTCAGCAGGGGATTCTTTCCCGGCGAATTAAGCAGGAAGATCAGGATGCCCGAAAGGGCGATGACAATTTGGTGTGCGGTTCCGAACATCGGCATGACCTCCGGCAGTGCATACGCTGCCGCCATGCTGACCAGCAGGATAATCCATCCGATGGTGGAAAGTCCGTACGCAAACCCGAACCGGATGATTTTGTTTGTTGCGTTCAGACACATCCCGAAAAGAATCTGCACAACGCCCAGTATCAATGCAAGTGCAAACATTTGGTTGTTATCCAAAAGCACGTGCGCTTTCAGCGTATCCAGCGCCGGTATGCCCCAATCGTACATGTTGGCGCCGAAGAACGTGCCTGTCAGCAGTCCGCAAAAGAATGTGGATGCACCCAGTATTTGCACCAGCGAAAGCACGGGTTTCATGGACGGCTGTATTTTTTTGCGCATAAACAGTTTGACGGCACTTGCCGCGAGCAGCAGGAACAGCCCGTAGCCCGAATCGCCGAGGCATAGTCCGAAAAAGATCATGAAAAAGGGCGCAAAAAACGGCGTCAAGTCCAGTTCGCCGTACTTCGGCAACATGTATAGCTTGCTGATCAGTTCGAAGAGGCGCGAAAAGCGGTTGTTCCTGAATTGAATCGGCACATCGTCTTCGGGCGTCACTTTCAGTTTCCGGTAAAAATAATTGTCCCGGTCAAGCGTCTGTTCCAGTTCCTTTCCCTGCGCTTCGGGAATCCAGCCCTCAAGCATCATCAACTTGTCTCCGGCCTCGCGGACGGTCTGGATATGCACGTTTTCCCACGCAAGGTTGTTGGAAAGCAGCGTGTCGTATGCTTCCGGCAGGTGCCGGTCGCGGACGGCGATGTCGGCAAGTTCTCGGGTCAGTTCGTCCGCCCGTTCCTGTTCGATGCGAAGCTGTTCGCGGAGTTGCCTCGGACTGCTTTCCGGCAACCGGACACGTTCGGCGTCAATCTCTACCGCTTCGCCGCAGGAGGTGATGGAAATAAAATAACATGTGGATTGCTGTTCGTGTATTACGAACGTATTGCAGGTGTTTTCCCATGCCGGATCGTAGCGCGACAGGGGGCAGGTGAAAAATGCCGTATCGTATCCCGCCTGCTGCAAGCGGCTGATGTTCGCATAGTCAAAATCGCCCCACACGCTGACGGTTGCAATATCTTTTTCGATAGCCCGGCATACGGCGCGCTGTTCTTCGATTTGCTCGTTCAGCCGTTCGACGCGATCTACCCATGCCGCGCCTTCTTCTGCCGTAACGGAATGCGGGACAGCGGGCGGTGTCCGGTCTTCACGCATTTTTTTCAGCAGTTGCATTTGCGCCTGCACACGTTTGCGTTCCGCCAGCAACTGCTGCACGCGGGGATTGTCGGCAGCCGTTTGCGTTTCCTTTACATGCACGACGCCCATCTCGCGCAACCGGTGCAAAAAGGTGTCGTATTCCTTGTGGTATATCAAAAAGGCGTATTTGCTCATCCTGACTATCATGCCGCATCCTCCCCGTTTTCGGCGTTTCGCTTCTCCTGATTGGCGCGCATGATTTTCTGCGACGACTTGGAGAGGCTTTCTTCGTCTTCCATGAACCGCTTAATCTTGCGGATGGCATCCCTGTATCCGGGAATCTGTACTTTTTCAAACAGATTCAGTTTTTGCGTCGTCTTGCGTCGCGCGTGTTCGAGCATCGCCAGCTTGAGTTGCGTAAATTCGATTTCTACTCCCGCGCTTGCCAGGCGCTTCAGCAACTCGATGCCGTCGGCATACCACGAAGGCGCGTTAAAGAGGCTGTAATGCGCTGTCTCGAAATCTATCCCGTCCAGCGCCGGCGCCAGTACGCCGGCAATTTTCCTTGTTGACAGCCGGACGTCCTTCACCGTTATGAGTTCGGGTCTGAACTCGTTCCAGAGCGACATCATGGATTCGTAGTGGCGGATTTCGCTTTCCAACCGCTGCTCCAGGGCCGTCACTTCATCTTTGGTACGTTTCACTTCCATACGCAACGCACTCTCCTTGCTCTTGATCGTGGGCAGGGAACGCTCGCGCACTTTCAGTTGCTTTTCCAACTGCTGGAGCGAAGTCTTGTTATACTGAAAGGTTACGGCCATACCTCTGCCTGTTTTTTTATCCAGAACCTGTCGATCAGTTCCTGTTTGATATTCACTTCTTCGGGCTTGAAATGTTCGGCAAAAAGCGCCCATGTCACGTCGAGCATCTCGGTTGTGTTCAGATTGACGTCGATAGCCAGCAGTTTGGCCGAATAATCCCTGGCAAAAGCCAATGCGCGGGTGTCGTAGTCCGTCAGGTCGAAACCGTTTTCCATCTTCGTTTTGGCATCGGCTGCGTCGGCATAGAGGCGGACGGCCGCATTCATCACCTGCGGATGGTCTTCGCGCGTTTTCTTGCCGACAACCAGCTGTTTCAGGCGTGAAAGGCTGCGGAACGGGTCGACAATCACCTTGCCTACATCGCTGTCCCGGCGCAGGTACAACTGCCCTTCCGTGATATATCCCGTATTGTCCGGCACGGCGTGCGTAATATCTCCGCCCGACAGGGTGGTCACGGCAATAATCGTAATAGAGCCTCCGTCCGGAAATTGCACGGCCTTTTCGTAAATCTTAGCCAGGTCGGAATAAAGCGAGCCGGGCATTGAATCTTTCGATGGAATCTGATCCATGCGGTTCGACACGATGGAAAGGGCGTCGGCATAATTCGTCATGTCCGTCAGCAGGACGAGCACTTTTTCATGTTTTTCGACGGCGAAATATTCGGCGGCGGCCAGTGCCATGTCCGGTACAAGGATGCGTTCCACCGAAGGGTCTTCCGTCGTGTTGATAAAGCTCACGATGCGATCCAGGGCGCCGGCATTGCTGAACGTGTTTTTGAAAAACAGGTAGTCGTCGTTAGTCATTCCCATTCCGCCGAGGATGATTTTATCCGACTCGGCGCGCAGTGCCACCAGTGCCATGACCTGATTGAAGGGTTGGTCTGGGTCGGCAAAGAAGGGGATTTTCTGTCCCGTTACAAGCGTATTGTTCAAATCAATACCGGCAATGCCGGTGGCAATCAATTCGGAGGGTTGCTTGCGTCGCACGGGGTTTACCGACGGGCCGCCGATTTCCACTTCCCTGCCTTCCGGCGCGGGGCTGCCGTCGACAGGTTCGCCGTAGGCATTGAAAAACCGGCCGGCCAGCCGGTCGCCTACTTTCAAGGACGGGGCCTTGCCCATGAACACGATTTCGGCGTTAGTGCGGATGCCTTCCGTGCCGGAAAAAACCTGGAGGGTGACCTCGTCGCCTATGATTTTTACCACCTGCGCCGGTTTCCCGTCGACCGATGCCAACTCGTCGTAGCCGACACCCGTCGCTTTCAGCGAACAGGTTGCCTTTGTAATCTTTGTAATCTTCGTAAATATCTTCTGAAATGCTTTTGTTGCCATATCTCTGTTTGATTTTCATTCGGGAATTAAACATTCGCCTCCTTCAGCAATTCGTCCAGCCGGCGGTCATAGTCTTCGAACCGTTCACTTTTAAATTCGGAATAATTCATTTGCTTGAAGAGGTTTATCATTCGCTTGAAATAATCGGCGACTTCCGTGAAGCCGTTGAATTTGAAATCCGTATGGCAAATGCCCGTAACTCGTTCCAGCATGTACTGCTGTCGTTCGAGCGGGGTAACGGCGTCTACCGTATCGAAGGCATCCTGCTGGAGGATAACGAAATCTATCAGCTCCGATTTCCAGAACGTGACATGATAATCGACCGGCACGCCGTCGTCGCCAAGTATGTTGATTTGTTCCGCAATCTCCTTGCCGCGCAACATGCGGGTTTTGACTTCGTTGACCAGCACAAGCCATTCGGGCGAGATGTGTTCGGCAACATAATCCTGAAATTCGGGATATTCAAGGTATTTCGAGTAGCTGTCAATCGGGTTGACCGCCGGATAACGCTTGCGGTCGGCGCGCGCCTGTTCGAGGGCATAGAAGCACCGGGCAACCTTTTTCGTGTTTTCGGTTACAGGTTCCTTCAGGTTGCCGCCCGCGGGCGAAACCGTTCCTATGAATGTGACCGAGCCGCTTTTGCCGTTGAACAGCTTTACGTAGCCCGCACGTGCATAAAAGTTTGCCACAATGGCCGAAAGATCCATCGGGAAAGCATCCGGCCCCGGAAGTTCTTCCAGACGGTTGGACATTTCGCGCAACGCCTGCGCCCAGCGCGAAGTAGAGTCGGCCATCAGCAACACCTTCAAGCCCATATTTCGATAGTATTCCGCAATCGTCATCGCCGTATAGACGGACGCTTCGCGGGCGGCTACCGGCATGTTGGACGTGTTGGCAATGATGATGGTACGCTCCATTAACTTGCGGCCTGTATGCGGGTCGTCGAGTTCGGGAAACTCCACGAAGATTTCCACTACTTCGTTGGCGCGTTCGCCGCAGGCGGCTATCACCACGATGTCGGCCTCCGCTTGCTTGGATATGGCATGTTGGAGCACGGTTTTCCCCGTGCCGAACGGGCCGGGAATGAAGCCCGTGCCGCCTTCGACGATAGGATTGACGGTGTCAATGATGCGCACGCCCGTTTCCAGCAGTTTGAACGGGCGCGGTTTTTCCCTGTAACAGGTGATGGCTTTTTTCACCGGCCATTTCTGAATCATGGTGACGTCGTGATCATTGCCTTGTCTGTCCGTAACGACGGCAATGGTCTGTTCGATGGCGTACCGTCCTTTTTCGGCGATCTGTTTTACAGTGTAAGCGTCCGTAAAAGCGAAGGGCAGCATGATGCGGTGCGGCTGTGCATTTTCGTCCACTTCGCCCAGCCACGAACCGGCGGCGACGGTGTCTCCCACCTTGACCAGGGGGGTAAAATCCCATAGCCGCGTCCGGTCCAGCGGGAATGTGTATTCGCCGCGTTTCAGGAATATGCCTTCCATCCGGTTCAGGTCGTTTTGCAGGCCGTCGTAGTTGCGCGACAACATGCCGGGGCCGAGTGTGACTTCGAGCATGTGGCCGGCAAAGTCGGCTTCGTCGCCGACTTTCATGCCGCGCGTACTTTCGAACACTTGCACGTAAGCATTATTCCCGATGATTTTGATTACTTCGGCCATGAGCCTGACGCCGTTTACGACGATGTAGCAGATTTCGTTCTGCGAAACGGCGCCGTTTACCTCCACCGTCACAAGATTGGAAACGATTCCTTTTACAATTCCTTTTGTAGCCATAGTTTATCTTATGTTGTTCATTTTAAATTCGTTCAATACGCCGGCGCTTTCGCGTTTGATTGCCCCGACGAGCGCCCGGAAAGTTTGTTCGCCATCCGCCCTGTTGAGCGACGTCCGGCGTTCAATCATCTCAACGCGCAGGAGAAAGGCGAAGATCGTCTCTATATCAAAGGTTTTGAAGAAGGTCTGCTCGTCCAGCCATGCCCATTTCAACAGGTCTATCCTGTGCTCGCGTATCATCAGGTTCGGTTCTTCAACAATCCTGAACAGTTCGGGCAGGTAGTCGAGCGTTGTGCCCAGTCCGAAATCGCGCGCGTTTGAAGTGCGCAGCAAGTCGGCCGTTTCGTTGTTGCCGACGATATATGCGGCTTTATCCAGCTTGTGGTTGCGGCAATTGACGGCGGTCAGTATGTTCCCGATATTCAGGTTGAATTCAAACCATTCGGATATGAAGCGGTTGGGGCTTTTCATGGCGTGATCGTAATACAGCGCCGAAAGCCGGTCTTCCCACGAAATTGCAGGTTTTTCGCCTTTTTCCTCGCTCGCCAGATATTCTTTAATAAAGACGGGGAAGTAGGGTGGGATGTACCTGTGTTCCGGTTCGTTTTCTTCGTGCTTCAGCGCGGCATACAAGTCGGCTATGTCGGCGGCGGCGATGGAGCCGCGTTCGTCGAAGGGCTGGTTTTTCAGCTTGAGGAACGCCAGCAGGTTTTGATTGTCGAACTTCCGGTAGAAAGAGGCCAGCAGGTCGCGGTCGTGCCGGGAAAGCAGGTCTTCGATTTCGTTTTTGAACGACAGGACGGTACAGGCCTGTTTTATATTGTCCGGCGCAATATCGGGCAGACCCGATATTAAATAGTAGTATTTGCTCATTTGAACAGCATCTCAATCATTTGCGGACGCAGAAATTCCTCGAAATAGGCGGCAAATTCATCTTCGCCGAAGGTTATTTTATATGAGTCGCCGGCCGGGGAAATGGAGAACGAGGCAGGCTTGCCGCCGACCTGTTCGATTTTCACGCCTGCGTTCAGCAGGTTTTTTGCTCCGGAGGCAAAATAATCGGTAAGCGCTTCCGCGTCGGCGGTCCGGATGGTAATGGATTCGTGCTTGGCCCATTCTTTCGCCGTTTCGAGGATGAGGCGCTTCATAAATTCGGGGTCGGCAGCAACGGCTTTTATGTTGTCGGAAACAATCCGACCGGCAATCAGGTTGGTTATTTCGCTTTTTAATGCGTCGACAGACCGGGCGGCATACATTTTCAGTTCCGATACGGTGTTTTTCCTCAGTTCGGCAACCTGCCTGTCCGCTTCGGCAAGTATCCGGTTCGCTTCGCTTTCGGCGTCGCGGATCAGTTTTTTTACTTGTTCCTTTGCTTCCGCCACAAGACGTTTCGCTTCTTCATTTCCTTTTTCTACGCCTTCGCGATAGATTTTATCGGTCAGTTCTTGAATCTTTGAATCCATAATATAGTTGTGTATTGTTAATTGTCTTTTCGAGGTTCAAAGTTATTCTTTTTCCATTGCAATAGCTTGAAAATATTTTTTATTGACACAGAATTAACTTTTATTCGACGTCACGCTGTTTCACCTTTCAAAATCATATGTTTTTCTTGTAATAACTACCAATTTATATACGGCATTTTTATTTCAACCGCCCCGACCATAAGCAGTATGGTTTTGTTTTCCGGGAAATAACGGATTGAACCCGCCGGCAGCAAGGGAGAATCAGGCTGAAGCCCGGCGCAGCGAATCCAATCCGCTGCGCCGGGACAGACCCCGATGCTCCCTGTAGCCGCTTTCGGGTCAGCGAACCGGAAGTTTAAAGACCATCCGCCGTTCGCCGTCCGTGGCCGTCAGGAGGTAGACGCCGGGGGACAGGGCGAGCGGACGGCGTTCGGAAACGCCGGTCACGCGG
>JAISNP010000038.1 GCA_031276175.1 Tannerella sp. | reverse complement strand
TGCGATAACACTGTTTCCATCGTATTAACAAAATACTCTGTAATTCTGCTTTAGCCTGTTTCATATTTCCTAACATGATTCCCCGGTTTTTATGCCGCAAAGGTAATAAAAAATCTATTATTCGGCATAGAAGCCGGAATTTGTTTATAGCAACAGGCTGTAACATGCAAACAGAGCGGTTATGTCTTTTATTTTAACTCATGTTACGCAATCGGCTTGCAAGCGCTTTACCTTCATGATGTTTTGACGCCTGCGTTCAAGACGTTTGGGCGTATTCACTCACGGGTCGACACTTGGGTCATGGAAACGATACAAGCATACCTGTCGGAGGTAAAAGATTTTCGGATAGAAAAAAAGTGTTTGCAAAAATCAGGCGCAAAGGTGAATGAAAGTTCCCGAACTGCAGATAAAACAAATGAAATGTGGGGGCGTACACCGTAAACCATGCCTCAAATTCGTCGATTCCTTTCATAAAATATTCCCTTCCTTCTCTCCCTTTGCCCGGAATATTTTTCTGTAAACATGACAGTAAGGCTCGGCGCCTTTGTGTTCGTAATACTGCTGGTGGTAGTCTTCTGCTTTCCAGAAGACGGAGGCCGGCTGCAGTTTTGTTGCCACACGGTATCCCATGCCTTCCAGCAGGCGAATGTATTTTTCTGCCGTGTCCCGCTCTTCGTCGTTGACGTAGAAAAGGCACGAAAGATATTGCGTGCCGATGTCGGGACCCTGTCCGTCGGTTTGCGTAAAATCGTGCGTCTCGAAAAACAGCTTTACCAGTTCCTCATACGTCGTTTTCTCCGCGTCGTATTCCACTTCCACACACTCCAGATGCCCCGTTTCACCCGTGCGCACCTCTTGATACGAAGGCCTTTCGACACGCCCGCCCATAAAACCGGCAGCCGTCGACACGACGCCGTGCGCCTTCATGAAATGATATTCCGTGCCCCAGAAACATCCCGAAGCAAAATAAGATTTGTTCTTTTTCATACCCGATAAATTTTAATGTATAACCTGTGGTTGCAAAAATACAAATTATCCTATATTTGCAGCCGATTTGAACATTCAATTTAAACAAACCTCTTTATGAAAAGTATCAGCAGACGCAATTTTATCAAGATCACAGGAACCGGAATGTCGGCGCTATTGCCGATGGCGGCCGTTTGCCGGACATTGCCCGCGGAATCAACTCAAACATCTACATATATGGATACAAACAGACAAAACGTAAAAAAAACACTTATCCTCCTTTCGCATCCCGCGTTCGACAAGTCGGTAGCCAACAAAGCGCTCGTCGAGGCAATAAAAGGACTGCCGGGCGTCCGCGTGATAGACATCTACGCCGCGCCTTTCGTGCCGGAAACATACAGCCGGCCTGTCGCCGAAGCATCGACCCTCGTTTTCCAGTTTCCCTTCTACTGGTTCAGCGCGCCGTCGCAACTGAAAAAATGGTGCGACGAACTCTTTGTAAAAGATGCGGCAAAGGGGAAAAAATTGCTCGTGGCCACCACCACCGGCTCGGAATACGAAGCCTACCGCTCCGGAGGCCGCAACCGGTTTACCATAGACGAACTGCTCCGTCCCTGCCAAGCGCTGGCAAACCATTCGGGCATGATGTGGCAGACGCCGTTTGCCGTCTGCGGCACAAACCTCCCGACCGCCGCGCAAAACATCGCCGCCGGTGCCGAAGCGTACAGGGCGCGGATATTGTCGCTGACCGAATAGCAAAGACATGGCAAAAACAAAAACCGTATATGTATGCTCGTCGTGCGGGGCGGATTCGCCCAAATGGACAGGCAAATGCCCGTCGTGCGGAGAGTGGAACACATACGTGGAAGAAATCATTTCAAAAGAACCGGGCGCACGATCCGCCGCAAAATTCTTTGAGCGCGACGAAGCGAGGCCGCGTCTGCTGAAAGACGTCACTCTGACGGAAGAAGCCCGCCTTGACATGCAGGATGCGGAGTTCAACCGCGTGCTGGGCGGCGGGCTGGTAAAAGGATCGCTTGTACTGATCGGCGGCGAGCCGGGTATCGGCAAATCGACCCTTGTACTGCAAACCGTGCTGAAAATCGAAGGAGTGAAAACGCTCTACGTCTCCGGCGAAGAAAGCGCGCAGCAGTTGAAACTCCGCGCCGAACGTTTGTCGAAAAAACATTCCGACACCTGCTTCATCCTCTGCGAAACCGCGCTGGAACGAATACTGGCACATGCCCGCGAGATGCAGCCCGATCTGATAGTCGTCGACTCCGTCCAGACCGTCTATACGGAACTGCTCGATTCCTCGCCGGGAAGCATCTCGCAGGTACGCGAATGCAGCGCTTCCATCCTGAAATATGCAAAAGAAAGCGGAACGCCCGTGCTGCTCATCGGACACATCAACAAGGAAGGCAACATTGCAGGCCCAAAGGTGCTCGAACACATCGTCGATACGGTGCTTCAGTTCGAGGGCGACCGGCATTACATGTACCGCATCATGCGCAGTATCAAAAACCGTTTCGGCAGCACGTCCGAACTGGGAATCTACGAAATGCGTGCCGACGGCCTTCGTCAGGTCGACAATCCGTCCGAACTCCTGCTGACGCAAAACCACGAAGGCCTGAGCGGCGTAGCCATTGCCGCAGCCATCGAGGGCGCCCGTCCGTTCCTGATCGAAGCCCAGGCGCTGGTCAGCTCGGCAGTCTACGGTATGCCACAACGCAGTTCGACCGGCTTCGACCTGCGGCGGATGAACATGCTGCTGGCCGTGCTGGAAAAACGGGCGGGATTCAAACTGGCTCAGAAAGACGTCTTCCTGAACATTGCGGGAGGACTGAAAGTCAACGACCCGGCGATAGACCTGTCGCTGATTACGGCCGTGCTGTCGTCCAGCCTCGACATCGTCGTCGACCGGAGCATCTGCATGGCCGGCGAAGTCGGGCTGTCGGGAGAAATACGCCCCGTCAACCGCATCGAACAGCGTATCCGGGAAGCCGGGAAGCTGGGTTTTACAAGCATGATCATTCCGCGGATGAAAGGCGCCGAAAGCCTGTCCGCAGAAATAAAACTCTCCCGCGTAGGGAAGGTAGAAGAAGCCTTCGAAATACTTTTCCGCAAAAACGACAGCCGCCCCGCATGATAAAAGAACTGAACCTGCGCGTTTTGCCCGAAGAAGCGGCGAACGAGCAAACGCTGCGGCGCGCAGTATGCCGCGAAACGGGCGAAGAGAACGATAAGATTCGCGCCCTGCACGTGCTGAAGCGCGCGATAGATGCACGTCAGCGCGTGATATACGTCAACCTCACGGTACGCATTTTTATAAACGAAGAGCCTGACAGGGAAGAATTTCAAGACATCGCATACGGCGACGTGTCGAAAAAGAAAGCGGTCGTCGTCGCCGGCGCAGGCCCGGCCGGACTGTTCGCCGCGCTCAGGCTGATCGAACTGGGACTGCGCCCCGTCGTGATAGAGCGCGGAAAAGACGTGCACGAACGCAAAAAAGACATCGCACGCATCAGTCGCGCGCACATCGTCGATCCGGAATCCAACTATGCGTTCGGCGAAGGCGGCGCCGGCGCTTATTCCGACGGCAAGCTTTACACGCGCAGCAGGAAGCGCGGATCGGTCGAACGCATCCTGCGCATCTTTTGCCGGCACGGCGCCGATACGGCGATTCTTTCGGACACGCATCCGCATATCGGTACCGACAAATTGCCGCGCATTATCGAAAACATGCGCCGGCAAATCATTGCATCGGGCGGCGAAGTGCATTTCGGCGCCTGCATGGAAAAACCGGTTATCGAAAACGGCGAAGTAACCGGCCTGCAAACGCGCGACGGCCAAGTCTTCACCGGGCCGGTAATTCTGGCCACGGGACATTCGGCGCGCGACGTGTATCGCTGGTTCGACCGGCAGCACATCCCCATCGAGCCGAAAGGCTTTGCCGCAGGCATACGCCTCGAACATCCGCAGGCGCTGATAGACCATATCCGCTATCGCCGGCCGGAAGGACGGGGCGACTGCCTGCCCCCTGCGGAATATCGTTTTGCGACGCAGGTAAACGACCGCGGCGTATACTCCTTTTGCATGTGCCCGGGCGGTTTCGTGATCCCTGCGGCAAGCGCGCCGGAACAGGTCGTGGTCAACGGCATGTCGCCCGCGGCGCGCAATTCGCCCTGGGCAAACGCAGGGATGGTTGTCGAAATAAGACCCGAAGACCTGTCGATGGGACGCCTCGAAGCCTTTCCCGACGCAGGCCTCCCTTTCGACAAAAGCTCGCCGCTGGCGCTCATGTATTTTCAGGAACAAATGGAACAGGCCTGCCGGCAACACGGAGGCATGACGCAAAGGGCGCCCGCACAGCGCATGACGGATTTTATGCGCAGGAAAAACTCGTCCGACCTGCCCGCCTCGTCCTACACGCCCGGACTGACGGCCTCGCCGCTTCACTTTTGGATGCCGACGTGCATCGCCGACCGTCTGCGGGAAGGATTCCGCCGGTTCGACGCCACGTCGCGCGGATTCCTGAGCTGCGAAGCGGCGATGATAGGCGTCGAAACACGCACCTCGTCACCCGTCCGCATCCCGCGCGATCCCAAAACGTTGCAGCACGTCACGCTGCGAGGCCTCTTCCCCTGCGGAGAAGGCGCGGGATATGCCGGAGGCATTGTCTCGGCAGCCATCGACGGCGAAGCTTGCGCCGAACGGGCGTTCGAAATAACAGGCTGATAATCTTCATTCCCGGCGTCCTTTATACGCAGGACAACATCTCTTCGGAGCATAAAGACGACCGTCTCGCGACTGTCCCCGGAAGTCTCGCGGATGTCCCCGGAAGTCTCGCGACTGTCCCCGGAAGTCTCGCGACTGTACCCGGAAGTCTCGCGTATGTCCCCGAAAGTCTCGCGTATGTCCCCGAAAGCCTCGCGGATGTCCCCGAAGGTCTCGCGGATGTCCCCGGAGGTCTCGCGGATGTCCCCGGAGGTCTCGCGGATGTCCCCGGAAGTCTCGCGACTGTCCCCGAATGTCTCGCGACTGTCCCCGAAAGTCTCGCGGATGTCCCCGAATGTTTCGCGGATGTCCCCGGAAGCCTCGCGGACGTCCCCGGAAGTCTCGCGACATGTCGCGGGCGTTTCGGGAAGGCGGCAGGTGGAAAGGGGGTGTGTTAGAAGTTGAAATTTGCCTTCAGGCAGTCTTTCAGTTTGATTTTTTTCTTCCGTCCGGGTTGGCCGGCGACCGTTTCGGTTGTATTGACATACAGATTTGCTTTTCCGTCGACAAATTTGTCCAGAAACAGGGCGATTTCGTCGAGATGCTCGTGCATCGGGTTTGTTGCGATTTCGTGTTCGGCGTTTTCGAACAGACGGAAGCAGTACGGCGCGTGCATTGCTTCAAGTTGCGCCGTGATGGGCTTGGGGCCGTAGAGGCCGAAGCGCATGAATTTGATTTTGTCGCAGGGCACGTTTTTGTCCGCATCGCCGTGGAAAAACAAGATGGGCGCCGGGCGGGTCGCCCATGTCATCTTGCCTTCGCTGAAAATACATCCTGCAAACGAGATGATTCCTGCGTAGCGGAATCCGTCGGGCAGCGCGGCTGCTCGCGCGGTATGGTTGCAGATTTCGTATTCGCCCTGCAACACGGTGATTGCGCCTGCGCTGGAGCCGCACGCCGTGATGCGCTGCGTGTCGATATGCCATTCGTCCGCGTGTGCGACAATGAAGCGCGTCGCGTCGAAAAGGTCTTCTACGGCCATCGACACCGTTTCTTCAAAAAGGTCTGTAAAGGCGTTGAACAGTTTCAGTTTGCGTTGCTTTGTGTCGATTTTCGTCCGGACGTCTTTCAGTCCGAGGCGGTAGTCTATTGCCGCCACGGTGTAGCCCCGGCGCGCCCAGTGGGTGTAAAAGGGGATGTATCGCGAGGCGTCGCGGCTGCCGCGCATGAAGCTTCCGCCGAAGACGAAGATGATGCACGGTTTTGCTTCGGCGTGCGGCCGGGGCGTGTCGTACTTGTCGAGGCGGAGCGTGTCGCCGTTTTTAATTGCATATACGAATGTTTGCCTGTCGACTTGCGCCGATGCGGCGAGGCTGCAAAGCAGGGCGAGGGGGAGCAGAAGGCGGAGTTTTGTTTTCATAAGTTTTATGTTACGGGATGGCGCTTTGCCGTGGCTAACGGCGCAATTCTTCTTCGAAGTAGGCGATGGTTTTCTTCAGGCCTTCGCGCAGGGGTACGGCGGGCGTCCAGTGCAGTATTGTGCGGGCTTTGTCGATGACGGGTTGTCGCTGCATGGGGTCGTCGCCGACTTTGGGGAGGTAGATGGTTTTTGATTTGGAGCCGGTGAGGTCGATGATGATTTCGGCGAGTTCTCTGATGGTAAATTCTTCGGGATTGCCGAGGTTGATGGGGCCGGTGATGCGGTCGGGGGTATCCATCATGGCTGCGAATCCGCGGATGAGGTCGTCGCAGTAGCAGAAGCTGCGCGACTGGAGGCCGTCGCCGTAGATCGTGATGTCTTCGTTGCGGAGGGCTTGTATGATGAAGTTGGAGACGACGCGCCCGTCGTTGGGGTGCATGTATGGGCCGTAGGTGTTGAATATGCGTACTACTTTGATGCGTACGGCGTGTTGGCGGTGGTAGTCGAAGAAGAGTGTTTCGGCGCATCGCTTGCCTTCGTCGTAGCACGAGCGGATGCCGGCGGGGTTGACGTGTCCCCAGTATTCTTCGGGTTGCGGGTGGACGGTGGGGTCGCCGTATACTTCGCTGGTCGAGGCTTGGAGGATTTTTGCTTTTATGCGTTTGGCGAGTCCCAGCATGTGTATGGCGCCGAGGACGGAGGTTTTTACCGTCTTGATGGGGTTGTACTGGTAATGGATGGGTGAGGCGGGACATGCGAGGTTGTATATTTCGTCCGTTTCCGCGTAGTACGGCGAGGTAACGTCGTGGCGGACGAGTTCGAATCCGGGATTGTCGAGCAGGTGGATGATGTTTTTCTTCCTTCCCGTGAAGTAATTGTCGAGGCAGATGACTTCGTTTCCGTCGGCCAGCAGTTTTTCGCAAAGGTGGGAGCCGAGGAATCCGGCGCCGCCCGTAATCAGTATTCTTTTCATGCGCGTATGTATTTACGATTATTATTTGCCGATACAAAAATAGCGTATGTCGGCGTTCCGCATTTCTTCTTCGTCGTAGATGTTCCGTCCGTCGAACACGACCGGGTTGCGCATCAGCGTCCTGACCCTGTTCAAGTCCAGCACCCTGAACTCCGACCATTCCGTGACCAGCAGCAGGGCGTCGGCGTCCTGAAGGGTTTCATACACGTCGCGGCAATAGCGTATGGCGGCGCCTGTGCGGCGTTGCGATTCGTGCATGGCGACAGGGTCGTAGGCGTAAACCGCACACTCCGCTTCGCGCAGCCTGTCGATCAGCGCGAGCGAGGGCGCCTCGCGCATGTCGTCGGTATTCGGTTTGAAGGCGAGGCCGAGCATGGCAATGCGTTTGCCCTTCAGGTCGTTTCCGTAATATGTGCTCAGTTTGTCGAAGAGCACGGTTTTCTGCCGTTCGTTCACCCTTTCGACGGCTTTGAGCACTTCCATCGAATATCCGAGGCTGTCGGCCGTTTTGACGAGCGCCTTCACGTCTTTCGGGAAGCACGAACCGCCGTAGCCGATGCCGGCATAGAGGAATTTGTTGCCGATGCGGCTGTCGCTGCCGATGCCTTTGCGCACCATGTTGATGTCGGCGCCTGTTTTTTCGCACAGGTTTGCGATGTCGTTCATAAAGCTGATGCGTGTGGCAAGCATGGCGTTGGCGGCGTATTTTATCATTTCCGACGAGGCGATGTCCGTAAAAATTACGGGATGCCCGTTCAGGACAAAGGGGTTGTAAATTTTTTGGAGTATTTCTTTCGCCTTTTCCGAGTCTACGCCGCATACGATGCGGTCGGGCTTCATGAAGTCGGCAACGGCGGTGCCTTCTTTCAGAAATTCGGGATTCGACGCCACGTCGAACGCGATGTCTGCGCCGCGCCTGTCCAGTTCTTCCCGGATGGCTTCGCGAATCAGGCGTGCGGTGCCGACCGGTACCGTGCTTTTCGTAACGATAAGGCAGTAGTCGGTCAGCGTCCGGCCTATCGTCCTTGCCACGTTCAGGACGTATTGCAGGTCGGCGCTCCCGTCTTTGTCCGACGGCGTGCCGACGGCGGTGAAGATGACGTTCACTTCGTCCGTCACGGAAGCCAGCGAGGAGGTGAACGTCAGGCGCCCTTTCTCTATATTGCGTTGCAGCATGTTGTCCAGACCCGGCTCGTAAATGGGAGCGATGCCTCGTTTCAGGCTTTCGATTTTGTTTGTGTCGATGTCGACGCAGATTAAGTCGAATCCTACTTCCGCAAGGCATGTGGCAGTAACCAGACCGACGTATCCCGTCCCGACGATGGCGATTTTCATTTGACGCATAAGATAATTTTTAAAATATTTGAGGACGCAAATTTACGCGTTTTTTTTTATTCATACTCGCCGATCACGAAAACTTGCCGGAGATGTGGTGAAAATGGATTACTTTTGCCGCGCCAAACAATCGGATATGTCGGATATGAATGTGGAATTTTCGGTAATAGTCCCGGTGTACAACCGTCCGGACGAAGTGCGGGAATTGCTGGAAAGCCTGAGCAATCAGACGGACAGCGGTTTCGAAACGGTGATTGTGGACGACGGTTCTTCCGTGCCGTGCCGCGAAGTATGCCGCCGTTTTGAAGACCGTTTACGCCTGAAATATTTTTTCAAACCCAATTCCGGACGAAGCGATACGCGCAATTTCGGAATGACTCATGCCTCCGGCAATTATTTCATAGTCTTCGACTCCGATTGCATCCTGCCGCCGCATTATATTGCTACCGTCCGTCGGAACCTCCTCAACGACTATACGGATTGTTACGGCGGGCCTGATTGTGCGGACGCTTCGTTTTCCGGTTTGCAGAAAGCCGTGAATTATGCCATGACGTCTTTCTTTACGACCGGAGGGATTCGCGGCGGTACCCGTCGCACGGAGAAGTTTTCGCCGCGCTCGTTCAATATGGGTCTTTCAAAGGAAGTATTCCTGAAAACAGGCGGCTACAAAAACATGATAGGCGAAGATATTGATTTAAGTATCCGGATTAAGTCTGCCGGATACAGGACGACGCTCTTTAAAGATGCGTATGTGTTTCACAAGCGCAGGATGAGTTTCGGGAAATTCTTTCGTCAGGTAAACACCTTCGGCAAAGGGCGGATTTTGTTGCATTACATACATAAAGGTTCGCTGAAAACGGTACATCTGCTGCCGGCGTTTTTTGTCGTGGGACATATCTTGCTTTTTGCATTGAGCTTGGTTTTTCTCAATCTATGGTTTTTATTCCCTTTGGGATGTTACGTATTGCTGCTTTTCACGGATTCGTTGCTGAAAAACGGAAACCTGCGGGTAGCGGCGGCATCCGTTATCGCCGCCTATATCCAGTTGACGGGATACGGCTTGGGACTCATGGAAGAATTTATATTCCGCAAGGCCTCAAAAAAGACGCAGGAAGAATTGTACAAGGGATAAAATCAGGCGCCGCCGTAATAAAAATACTGTCGCCGGACGGAGGAGTATCAATCGTGTGTTGATTTCCCGTCCGGCGACAGCGTTGTCATATGCGGCAGAGGCGACGCAAGCGGTCACCTCACCGGAAATTCCGCGATGCGCAGGGTCGTACAGCCGTAGGGGATGAGTTCGATGGTTTCTTCATCGCCCATCATTTCGTCCTGCTGCGAATAGTATTGAATCGCGCCTGCCGAGCCGTTGTAGATTTGCCAGCGCGGGATGCGGCGGGCTTTGGTTCGGATGGTGAGCGGCGCGTCCTGCAACGTCCACGGATAAGCGGCAACGGCGGACGACTTCTCCACCGTGAAGTGCTGCGCTACGGCATCGGGACGCAGGTTGCGACCGGACAGGCAGTAGTTCCACGGCGAATCGGACGTGACTTCGTAATACCACGCGCCGTAACGCTCGGCGGCGGCAGGCTCGAATGTTTTCTTTTCCCATTTTTCATTCATCTTCAGGGCGTAGATCAATGGACCGCGTTCTATCACGGCAGCGCCGCCGTACCAGTTACTCACGCTTATGTGCATCGGCAGTTCCAGCGTCAGGACGTCGCCCTGCTGCCATTCGCGGCTGATGCGCGCTATCTCGCCGGCATGTGCGTCCACGTCGATAACCGTTCCGTTCAGGCGGACAACCGGAGATTTGCACCATCCGGGAATACGCAGGTGGAAGGGGAAAAAAGCCTTTTTCTGCTTCCTGTCCGCAAAGGAAAGGGTGAAACGGATGGATTCGTCGAACGGATAAGCCGTTTCTTCCGAGATGACAACCGGGATGCCGCCGGCAACCTTGACGGTTACGGTCGAAGGCGCATACACCAGCGCGCCGACGCCGTTGTCGCTCGTGGCAAACCACAGGCTGCGGGTAAGTTTCGGCCAGCCCTGGTGCATGTTGGACGTACAGCAGGGATAACCGCTCAGTTCGCCGAAAAGGATGTCCGTATCTTCGTGAGGCGTGGAGAAATTCCGATGCGTGCGCGTGATTTGCACCTGATTGACCTGCTGATAGTACTGCCGCGCCGAGAAATCGTCGGTAATCTGTGTCGGCAGCGCATTCCATGCAATCCGTTCCAGATGGTCTGCCCACTGCACGTCGCCCGTGATTTCCAGCATACATTCCAGCGAAAACATGGTCTCCACCGCCGTGCAGAGTTCCGAGCCATGCGTCGGCTCGCCGAAGCGCAACAGTTCGTCGCCGCCCCACAGTCCGATCGGGAAGGCAATGGTGCGGCGCATGTCCGTGACGGCTTTCTTCACGGACTCCAGATGCCTGGGGTCTTTGCTTTGCTGGTAGTAAACGACCGGCTCCTTGAATCCCTGCCCCAGGTTTACGCAATGCAGGCTGTTCTGCGTGCACAGGTGATGCTGATGCAGGAAAACATCCGTCCAGTCGAATGTCTGCGCATGAATCAACTTGCCCAGATCCAAAAGGAACGCATCTCCCGTGATGTTGTACAGCCAGTACACAATCATCAGGTTGTCGCCGCCGCGCTGTTCGCCCCAGAAAGTCCAGCGTCCCAACGGAGTTTCGGGCAGCTTTTCCAACTGATACTTGAAATAGCGCGTCAGGAAGGCGATGACCCGTTCGTCGCCGGTCGCAGAATAATACTGCTGCATGACTTTCAGCATAACCATCTTCGGCCACCAGTCGTGCGCATTGTTCCGTTGCAGTCCCCGTTCGGGGGCGCGGTCGGTGTCCGGCCCGAAATAGCCGTCGGGCTTTTGTGAGGCGAGCGTCCATTCGATCCACGGCTGCACCTTGTCTTTCAGCGCCCGGTCGTTCAGGATATAAGCCAGCGGCAACAGTCCGTCGATCCAGTACGGGCCGCGTTCCCACACGTCGCCGTCGCCGCCGAGCCAGCCGTTGCGCTGTCCCATCACCACGGCGTATATACTGTCCAGATGTCCGGTCATGCCCGTTCGCATCCGGTGCAACTGTTCTTCGAGCCATCCCGACGGCTTGACGGCGCCGAGGGGCAGTTCGATGTAGGGTTTCGTTGCCAGCGGATAACGGTTGTTGGGATAGTTCCCGCCGAATTGCGGACTGTTATTGTTTTGGCAAAAGACGTGCGCTGTCCCCGAACATAAAAAGAGGGCGCAGAGAAGTACCGGTACAATAAATCGTTTCATTGGTTGGGGGTGTCATTATAATCTATCCATACTTTCATTGCTCCCGCCTCGCGGTTGTCCCACGCATAGTAGGGGATGAGGGTGAACGAGCGGTCGCCGTTTGTCGCCGTGACGGTGATGACGCCGTTGAGCAGCGCGGGCTGGAATGTGGCCTGATACGTCGTTCCCGGCGACAGTGCGATTCGGTCGAAAGCCTCTTTGTTGTCGGCTTCTTCCGCACAATAGACGAGCGGGCCTCGTTGCAGGGCGCGCTTGCCGATGTTTTCCTTCACATGCGGATCGGCGGAGACGACTTCCATCGGCATACCGAGCGAGAGGGTAATCCGGTCTCCGGCGTTCCACTCGCGGGTCAGGACGGCATAGCCTTTTTCGATGACCGGCGCGGCCACTGTTTCGTCGTTGACGGCAATCGTGTACGAGGCGCACCAGTCGGGGATGCGCAGGCGGAAGGCTTCCTTCATCGGGGAAGAGAGGGATTCGACGGTCAGCGTGATGGCGCCGTCCCACGGATAGCCGGTTTCCTGACGCAGCTTGAGCGCCGTGCCGTTGACGTCAAATTCCGCCGTGCTGCCGATGTAAAGGTTCACCCAGAGGGCGCCGGCGGAGACGCCGTAGATGTAGTTGCCGATAGAGGGCAGGAAGCGTGAAATCTGGCTCGGACAGCAGGCGCATCCGTACCATGCCTGCCGGTGATGATGCCCTTTCGAGGCGAGCGGATTGACGTAGAAGAAGCGGTCGCCGGCCAGCGAGATGCCCGCCAGCGCGCCGTTGTACATTGAGCGTTCCAGCACGTCGATATATTTCGCATCGCCCGTGAACTGGTTCATGCGCCAGTTCCAGTAGACCATCCCGACGGAGGCGCAGGTTTCGCAGTAGGCCTCGTGATTGGGCAGGTCGTAGTCTTCCGTAAAGCCCTCGTTGTGGTGCGAGGAGCCGATTCCGCCGGTCACGTACATGTTGCGCAGCACGACGTCGTCCCAGAGGCGGTGCATGGCGTCGACGTATCCCGTGTCGTTGCGGAGCGCGGCCACGTCGGCCATTCCGCAGTAGAGGTACATCGCGCGGACGGCATGTCCGGCAATGTCGGTCATCTCGCGCACGGGTTTGTCGTCCTGATAATAGAGCGGATTCCAGTCGCCTTCGTCGCCTTTGCTTCCGTGACCGTGTCCGCGTTCTTCGAGCAGCCAGTTGGCGAAGTCGAGGTATTTCTCCTCGCCGGTTACGCCGTAGAGTTTCACCAGCGCGAGTTCGATTTCCTCATGTCCCGGCACCCAGTGGCGTTTGCCCGGGCCGAAAAGGGAGATCATGTGGTCGGCCATCCGGATGGAGACGTCCAGCAGCTTGCGTTTGCCGGTAGCCTGAAAATAGGCGACGGCAGCCTCTATCATGTGGCCGGCGCAGTACATCTCGTGCTTGTCCATATTATTCCAGCGTTTGTCCAGCCCGGTGAGGGTGTAATAGGTGTTGATGTATCCGTCGGGTTGCTGTGCGGCGGCAAACTTGTCTATCCATTCGTCGGCTTTCCGTTCCAGTTCGGCGTCGGGATGGTTTATCAGGGTGTAGGCGATGCCTTCGAGCGCCTTGTAGACGTCCGAATCGTCGAAAAAGATGCCCGAATGTTGACCTTCGCCCTTGGCGGCGTTTTCAAAGTTCCGGATGCGTCCGGTCCGGTTTTCGATCTGGTCGATGCAGACGGCCAGCGTCGTCGCGGCATGGCTTTCCAGTCGCGGCGCCCAGAAGCGGTCGGTAATCTTCACGTGCGAGAAGTCTATCGGCTCAATCATTTTGAACGACTGTTCGCCGGCTTTTTCCGTATTTCCGCAGCCGTACAGTGCGGCGCAGAGGAGTGTAACGATAAAAATTTGTTTCATTTGTTGTAATGTTTTAGGTATGTAATTTGTATTCATAATTAATTATTTGTGTTCAGCAGGCGTTTCAGCTCTTCGATTTGTTTTGCCTGCGCTTTGAGAGCCTTGTCTTTTTCTTCTATAACGCTAACCTGTTCTTCAATGACCTTGTCTTTTACCACAAGCGCCTTTTTATGTGCCACAAGCGCCCTGTCTTTTTCCACAAGCGCCTTTTCCTGTTCTTCGATAATGCGTTTCTGTTTCCTGTTTGTCTTTCCGTACATATCGTCTATGGTTCGCAGGGCTTCCGCTTCGCGCTCTATTTCTTCGCGCTCCTTCGGGTCGGCTACCATCTCTTTCAGCACGGAGGTGATGAAACGGATGTCTTCGTCATTCGAAGCATACGTATACTGCTTGCTGATTTCCGAATCTTCCTCCACGAAGTGCGCCTGCTCAAAGAGGCGCAACAGTTCGTTCAGCCTCGTACCGTAACGCTCGTCGGCTATCCTGCCCGCCTGAATGACATAGCTGTCGTGCGTGAGCTTTTCCACGAAGGGGGACTTCACATTCAGCGGGCTTTCGCGAACCATGTCCCGGTATTGCCGTTCCACCTTGATGCACGGGCTTTCTATTCCGGAGAGGCGACCGCCAAGGATGTAGATGGTCGTTATGGGCAGCACGATGTCTTCACCGTTTATGCGGTCTACCCTCCGGTACTGCTCGGCGAGATAGTTGCGGAAGCGGATTACGTCCGTCTCGTCCCAGGATTTCTGCACCTCGACAAGAATTTTCTTCCACTCCCCCTCCTTCGTTTCCACAGTTACCATGAAGTCTATGCGGTATATGGAATAGCCGACGTTTTCGGGCGCCTGTTCGCTTTCCTCCGTTTTCTTCCTGTACGTAAATTCCTGCGGGCGGACGGCGACGGACAGGATGTTTTCATTCAGCAGCGTGCCGAGGAAGAATTTCACGATGCGCTCGTGTTCCATCAGCTTCTTGAATACGGTGTCGTATATCGGATTGGCGATGATACACGATTCCGGCTGTTCCGCCCTGTGTCCTTTTGTTTCCATTGCCTGCATGAATATACCGTTACATGAGTTTTGATATGCCCGACGAAGATAACCGTCCGTTCATTCGATATTAAAAGTCACGTTTTTCCGGCCGCCGTAAGCGCCCTTGCCCGCGATGCCTATCTCGGCGACGCCGCGCTCGACGTTGTTGCGGTAGGTAAGCGTAAAATCTTTCGCAAAGAAAAGTTCCGTGTCTCCGAGATGTACCACGGGTATGGGCGTAACGGCCTTGCCGGTGTACTTCTGTACGGGAATCATGTCCACGTTTGCCGTCTTGATGTTTTTCGGCGCGGGATGGTGGTTGTGTTCGTTGAAATAGGTGATCTGGGCGTTCAGCCGCTTGATGAACTCGGTATATGTGTCCGTCGTGTCGAGCGTCGCCGCCGAGTTGATATGATTCACCATGTCCCGATAAACGGCTTCTATTTCCCGGCGCACCGTGCGCAGACGCTGTTGAGGCTTGTCGGCCTTTTCGACGTTGCGCAGTTTCAGCAGCCGTTCGAAATCGGCCACGGCAATCGTCAACTCGTTCAACCACGGCGTAAGTCCCACAAACGCCACTTGCGAGGAAAACGCCGCCGACTTCAGGTCGTCGAGCAGGATGTTGATGGCCGCCGCTTCTTCTTCGTACGATTTGGCCTGTATTTCGCCGAAGGCTTTCAACCTCAGCGAGAGGCTTTGCGCCGCCGCCACCACTTCGGGGTCGAAATGGTGCAACGCCGCCTCCACCGTGTCGCGGATACCCGTAATCAGGCGGTCGTCGCGGTGATCCGCCTCTGCAATCTGCTGCGTATAGTCGCTGCTCTTCTGCTCATCGACGATCGCTTTCTCCTGCGACAGCAGGGAGGTAAAGTTGTCGTAAAACATTTTTACCATCACGATCACCGCGGGAAATTCGTTCAACAGCCGGTCGAACAAATTCAGGTACTGATAGTGCGCTTCTCCGCGCAAATACTTAAATAAAATCACAATAATTTTTTTCATCTTGTCTGTATTTAAAATTAAACATTTCCTGTCTGCAAATTTAATCATATCATATTGTAAATGCCCAAGCGGGAAACAAAAATTTCGCATGTTTTTTCGTCCCGGACGCTCCGGAAAGTGGAATTCCACGGAATTTTTCGTCCCGGACACTCCA
>JAISNP010000021.1 GCA_031276175.1 Tannerella sp. | reverse complement strand
ATGATTATATGTATATTGGATGTGATACCTCAAGGAGCAGTTTTCATCTCTGCACCGCAAGCATTGCGGTTATGGAAATATCGCCTTTCAGGCTGTCAGGCAATGAATCCGATATACATGAAAAAAAATTATGGTCCTGTACACAATTATCCTGTATCTTTGCAAACCAACAACAATCAATTTTGATAACTATACATATGAACAGGCAAGCAATTTTTATGACCGCAGCCGCCGTATGGCTGTCCGTATCCTCGTGCGTCGGACAGCCGGGAAAGACGGCGGACGCAATCCCGACGAGCGGCAATCCCGTCTTCACAGGCTGGTATGCCGACCCGGAAGGCATCGTTTACGACAACAAGTACTGGATTTACCCCACGTACAGCGACGTCTACGAGCGGCAGGTCTTTTTCGACTGCTTCTCGTCCGAAGACCTGATCGGCTGGACAAAGCACGAACGCATCATCGACACCGCCGCAGTCCGCTGGGCCAAACGGGCGATGTGGGCGCCGTCGGTCATTCGCAAAGACGGAAAGTATTATCTCTTCTTCTCGGCCAACGACGTGCACGAAGGCGAAACCGGCGGTATCGGCGTGGCCGTCGGCGAGCGTCCCGAAGGCCCTTACAGAGATTTGCTCGGCAAACCGCTCATCGGCGAGATTGTGAACGGGGCACAGCCTATCGACCAGTTTGTCTTTCGCGACGACGACGGTATATATTATATGTATTACGGCGGATGGCGGCATTGCAATGTGGTACGCCTGAACGACGATTTCACAGCCCTCGTGCCCTGCGACGACGGCACCCTGTACAGGGAAGTCACGCCCGAAAACTATGTCGAAGGCCCCTTCATGTTCAAGAAAAACGGGAAATACTACTTCATGTGGAGCGAAGGCGGATGGACGGGGCCTGACTACTCGGTGGCATACGCCATTGCCGATTCCCCCTTCGGCCCTTTCCGCCGTGAAGGGAAAATATTGCAGCAGGATACGACCGTCGCCACCGGAGCGGGACACCATTCGGTGATTCATCTCCCCGGCACGGACGATTACTATATTGTATACCATCGCCGCCCGTTGGACGAGACGCACGCAAATCACCGCGTAACGTGCATCGACCGGCTTTACTTCGACGACGAGGGACGAATCAAGCCGGTAAAAATCACCTTCGAGGGCGTCGAACAAAAACGTATCCCGTGAAAATGCGACGCCTATCGACTGTGCTTGTTGCCGTGCCGGCTGTGGTTGCGGCGCTGTTTCTTATACTGCATGTGTCGGGCGCAATCGGCATGGAAAATCATCCGGAAAAGGATACGCTGATTGCCCGCCTGAAATTGAAAGCCGATTCGGCGCTCGCATACTGCCGCGACAACGGCTTCAGCGAGAAATACTGTTTTCTGATAGACTTCGGCATCCATTCCGGTAAAAACCGCTTTTTTATCTGGGATTTCGAGAAAGATACGGTCGTTCGTGCCGGCCTGTGCGCGCACGGCTACGGCGGAAACAGTACGCAGAGCAGACCGGAATACAGCAATGCGGAAGGCAGTTACTGCTCGTCACAGGGACGTTACAAAACGGGCATATCGTCGTACAGCCAATGGGGTATCCACACCCATTATAAACTGCACGGGCTGGAACCGACCAACAGTAATGCCTTCAAACGCATCGTCGTACTGCACTCGTACAAATACGTCCCCGACGCCGAGATTTATCCGCTCTACCTGCCGCTGGGTTACAGCGCAGGATGCCCCGTCGTTTCCAATACCATGATGAGAGCCGCCGACACGCTACTTAAAAACAGTGACAGGCCGTTTTTGCTGTGGATCTTTGACGAAATGTCCGGTCAATAAAAGCAAACCGTGCATATAACCGCTCGCGGCTGATCGCTCGCCACTGTTGAAAACTATATTTTGAGATGTCTTTGAAAATATGATACCTTTGACCGTTGAAAATGTAACCCTTATGGAACCTTTTGTTCACTTACACGTACATACGCAATATTCACTTTTGGACGGGCAGGCGTCCGTCAACGCGCTCGTGGAGAAGGCGCAGAAAGACGGCATGCGTGCCATGGCCGTGACCGATCATGGAAACATGTTCGGCATCAAAGAATTTTACAACAAAGTAAAAAAAGAAAACAGCAAGTACACGGGCATCATCGGCGATTGCGAGAAGGAACTTGCCGCGCTGTCGGGAAAAGCAAACCCCACCCCCGAAGAACAGGCGCGGATACAAAGCCTCGGCGAAAAGATACGCGAAAACAAAAGCCACCTGTTCAAGGCCATTCTGGGATGCGAATGTTACTGTGCCCGCAACGGCATGGAAAATAAGTCGGAGAGGGAAGACCTCGGCGGATGGCACCTGATTGTGCTGGCTAAAACGCTGAAGGGATATAAGAACCTGATCAAAATGATTTCCCTCTCGTGGACGGAGGGCTTCTACCGCAATCCGCGTATAGACAAGCGCCTGCTCGAAAAATATCGCGAAGACCTGATCGTCTGTTCCGCCTGTCTGGGAGGCGAGGTGCCCCAATTTATTATGAAAGGGCAAATCGAGAAAGCCGAAGAATCGGTGCTATGGTTCAAAAATCTTTTCGGCGACGACTACTATCTCGAAATCCAGCGCCACCGGACGGACGACCCGAATGCAGACAGGGAGACTTATATCCGGCAGACGGAAGTGAACAGCGTCATCATTGAGTTGGCGCGAAAACACAACATCAAACTGATTGCCACGAACGACGTGCATTTCGTCGACGCCGAAAATGCCGAAGCGCACGACCGGCTGATATGCCTCAGTACGGGTAAAGACCTGAACGATCCCAACCGTATGCGCTACACCAAACAGGAGTGGATGAAGACTACGGCCGAGATGAACGCTGTATTTGCCGACATCCCCGAAGCGCTCGCAAACACGCTGGAGATTGCCGAAAAGGTGGAACACTATTCCATCGACTCGGATGCGCTGATGCCGTTTTTTCAAATCGACCCTTCGTTTGCAACGGAAGAGGAATACAGAAACAAATTCACGGAAGCCGAACTTATCGAAGAATTCGGCCAAAAGAACTACCTCCGGCTCGGCGGTTACGACAAGGTCATCCGCATCAAGCTCGAAGCCGATTACCTCTCGCATCTGACATGGCAGCAGGTCGGCAAACGCTACGGCGACAATATCGGCAACGAACTGCGGGAACGCATCGACTTCGAATTGAGCACGATGAAGACAATGGGCTATCCGGGATACTTCCTCATCGTGCAAGATTTCATCGCCGCAGCGCGCCGAATGGGCGTCTCGGTCGGACCGGGGCGCGGCTCGGCGGCAGGCTCGGTGGTTGCCTACTGCCTTGGCATCACCGGCATAGATCCGATAAAGTACGATTTGCTGTTCGAACGTTTCCTCAATCCCGACCGCATTTCGATGCCCGATATCGACATCGACTTCGACGACGACGGACGGGGAAAAGTAATGGAATGGGTTACCGAAAAATACGGACGCAACCGCGTGGCGCGTATCGTGACCTACGGAACGATGGCGACCAAAATGGCGCTTAAGGACGTGGCGCGCGTGGAAAAACTGCCCCTTGACAAGGCAAACAAACTGGCCAAACTCGTGCCCGACAAGATACCCGACAAGAAACTGACGATTGAAAACGCCATCAACTACGTGCCCGAACTCAAAGCCCTCACCGAAGACAAGGATCCCCTTATGCGCAACACGCTGAAATATGCCCGGATGCTGGAAGGCAACGTCCGCAACACGAGCGTACATGCCTGCGGAATGATCATCGGGCAGCAGGATATTTCGGACGTCGTGCCCGTCAGCACCGCCGAAGACAAGGAGACGGGCAGGACGATACTCGTCACACAGTACGAAGGCTCGGTTATCGAAGATACGGGATTGATAAAAATGGACTTCCTCGGACTCAAGAACCTCTCCATCATCAAGGATGCCATCGACAACATCGAACAGACGACAGGCACACGTATCGACATCGACCATATTGACATGAACGACCAAAAGACGTACGATCTTTTTTGTCAGGGCAGAACCACCTCCATTTTCCAGTTTGAATCCGCCGGAATGCAGAAACATCTGAAAGATCTTAAGCCGAGCAAGTTTGAAGACCTTATCGCGATGAACGCGCTGTACCGGCCGGGGCCGATGGACTATATCCCCTCGTTCATTGCCCGGAAGCACGGAACGGAAAAAATCGTTTACGACATCCCCGAAATGGAAAAATACCTCAAAGACACGTACGGGATTACCGTCTATCAGGAACAGGTGATGCTACTTTCGCGCCAGCTGGCCGGCTTCACACGCGGCGAAAGCGACTCGCTCCGCAAGGCAATGAGCAAGAAAATGATAGACAAAATGAACGCACTGAAAGACAAGTTCATCGAAGGCGGGAAAGCCCACGGGCACAATCCGGATATACTTGAAAAAATATGGAAAGACTGGGAAAAATTCGCCTCCTACGCCTTCAACAAGAGCCATGCCACGTGTTATTCGTGGATAGCCTACCAGACCGCATACCTGAAAGCCCATTACCCGTCCGAATACATGGCAGCCGTGCTGAGCCGTAACTATTCGAACATAAAGGAGGTAACGAAAATAATAGACGAATGTAAAATCATGAACATACAGGTGCTGGGGCCGGACATCAACGAATCGATGCTCGGATTCGGCGTGAATGCGAAAGGTGACATCCGTTTCGGAATGGCCGCAATCAAAGGCGTAGGCGAAACTACCGCGTCCTGCATCCTCTCGGAGCGCGCAAAGGGCGGCCCTTTCAAAAGTGTTTTCGATGTAGTGGAAAGGGTAAATCTGCTTTACTGCAACAAGAAGGCGATTGAGTCGCTGGCGCTTTCGGGAGCGTTCGACAACTTCGGCATACAGCGCGAATCTTTCGTGACGCCGGATGCCAAAGGCGAAACATACACCGAAGTCCTTGTCCGCTACGGAAACAAGTATCAGGCGGATAAAAAAATATTGACGAACTCGCTGTTCGGCGGCTCCGACAGCGTGGATATAGCAAAACCCGTCATGCCCGTCTGTCCGGAGTGGGGCAATCTCGAACGCCTCAACAGAGAAAAGGAACTGACCGGCATCTATCTCTCCGCGCATCCTTTAGACGAATACCGCATCATCCTCTCGCACGTATGCAACGCCGGCATGGCGGAACTCGGCGACCTGGATGCACTGAAAGGCAAAGAGCTGCTGTTCGGCGGTATCGTCACCGGCGTCAGGGAAGGAATGAGCAAAAACGGCAAAAAATATATGTTCATCCGAATCGAAGACTTTACGGGGAGCAACGAAATACCCCTCTTCGGCGACGATTACATCGACTACTGCAAATACGGCCAAAAAGACCTGTATCTGCTAATCAGCGCATCCGCACAAGCTCATCGCTGGCGCGACAGCGGGACGGAACTCCGCATAAAATCCATCCGCCAGCTTCATGACATGAAAGACGTGCTGATTGAAAAAATAAACATCTCCATGCCCATCTCCAAGATGAACCGGCAAATCATCGACGAACTGTCGGTATTCATCAAGCGCAATCCGGGCAATACGAAACTGTATTTCAAAGTGACGGACAGCGACCACAACGTGACGCTCAATCTTTTTTCGCGCAGCATACGCATGGACGTGACGCAGTCTTTGATTGACTACATCCACGAATCGGAATATATTGACTTTACGATTAACTGAAATATCGGATATGATACCTCCATCGGCCGAAAGCCGCAATCTTTATTTATTCCTGCGTGGTTTGGACAACGGAATACACAGCCCTTTTTCGGGAAAAGACGAAACAAACACGCGCGTAGATTCCGGCCTTCAACCGATAGCAGTATCATATACGGCATACATTTTATATTAACTTAAAACATCAACCTAATATGGCATTAAAGGTAACAGACAGTAATTTTGAAGAATTATTGAACAGCGACAAACCTCTTGTGATTGATTTCTGGGCAGAATGGTGCGGCCCGTGCCGGATGATTGCCCCCGTCATCGAAGAATTGGCTTCGGATTACGAAGGACGTGTGAATATCGGAAAAGTAGACGTGGACAACAACAGCGAGATCGTCTCGCGATTCGGAATACGAAACATTCCGACCATCCTGTTTTTCAAAAACGGAGAAATGGCGGACAAATGCGTGGGCGCTTCGTCGAAAGCAATCTTCGTCGAGAAAATCGAGAAACTGCTCCGGGACTGAATCGCGGCACGGCAGGACGATAATCGGCTCCGCCCTAACGGACATATATCGCGCCATGCAGACAAATCAACAACTCGAACTTGCCGAAAAATACATACAGTACACCGGCCGGCACATTTTCCTCACAGGAAAAGCCGGTACGGGCAAGACGACTTTTCTGCATCGTCTGCGCGAGATTTCGCCGAAACGCATGGTCGTCGTTGCCCCCACCGGCGTGGCGGCCGTCAATGCGCGCGGCGTAACGATTCATTCCTTCTTCCAACTTCCGCCCGGCCTGCTCGTCGGTTTCGAAAAGGTGGATCCCGCCCGGATTCGTGTCAACAGAGAAAAACTCAATATCATCCGAAGCCTCGACTTGCTTGTCATCGACGAGATAAGCATGGTACGCGCCGACCTGCTCGATGCGATAGACGTTGTCCTGCGCCGTCTGCGCGCACAAAACAAACCTTTCGGCGGCGTGCAACTGCTCATGATCGGCGATTTGCAACAACTGGCGCCGATTGTCAAGGACGACGAACGCCGGCAGTTGGGCGAATTGTACGAGACGCCATACTTTTTCAGCAGCAGAGCTTTGGGCGAAACCTCATTTGTCGGCATTGAGCTTACGCAGGTCTTCCGCCAGCAGGACGACCACTTCATCTCCATCCTCAACAAGGTGCGCCGAAACGAACTGGACGGCGAGGTGCTGACTGCGCTGAACCGGCGCTTCATCCCCGGTTTCCGCCCCAAAGACGACGACGGCTGCATCACCCTCTGCACCCACAACGTGCAGGCGCAACGCATCAACGACAGCCGTCTGGAAGCGTTGCCGGGCAGGGTGCACCGTTTCACCGCCAAGGTTTCGGGCGTGTTTCCCGAATATTCCTATCCTACCGACTACGAACTGGCGCTGAAGGAAAACGCGCAGGTGATGTTCGTCAAAAACGATGTCTCGCCCGAAAAACGCTTCTACAACGGGAAGGTGGGTAGAATCACGAAAATCACCGACGACGAGATTCACGTCGTCTGCCCCGGAGAGGGAGAGGAAGAAATCGTCGTCATACCGCAGAAGTGGGACAACGTGAAGTACGTTATCGACGACGCAACGCGCGAGATACGCGAAGAGATAGACGGATCGTTCGTACAGTTTCCGCTCAAACCGGCATGGGCAATCACCATCCATAAGAGCCAGGGGCTGACGTTCGAGCGCGCCATCGTCGATGCCGAAGCGTCTTTCGCGCACGGACAGGTCTACGTCGCACTCAGCCGCTGCAAAACGCTCGAAGGCTTGACGCTCAGTTCGCCCATCCGTCCCGGAAGTATCATCCGCGACCGCGATGTCAATGATTTCACACTTCATGTCGAACAGAACCAGCCCGACGAAAAACAGCTCGAATCGGCACGCATGGCGTTTCAGCACGAACAGGTCAACGAACTGTTCGGCTTCGAATCCCTGCACGGCCGCATTTCATATGTCGGGAAAATCATTTCCGAAAACAGGGGGAGTATTCCCGCGCAGACGTGCGAAGTGTTCAACCGTATGCGACAATCCGTCCGGACGGACATCGTTGAAATGGGCGACCGCTTCCGGAAGCAAATCGACCGGCTCCTTCCGCAGCAGCCCGACATCGAACGCAACGACGCCCTGCAGGAACGTATCGGACATGCGGCAAAATATTTCTCCGGCAAGATGGCGGAACTGATTCTCGACCCCCTCGCCCGGGCAGACCTCGACATTGACAACAAGACGGTGAAAAAGCAACTCTGCAACGTCGTAAACCGACTGGAAGAGGATGCGCAAGTCAAATACAAATCTCTCTGCGCCTGCTTCGGGGGATTCAATCTGTCCGAATTTCTCCACGCAAGGGCAACGGCGGCGATTCAAAAAGAAAAACCGAAGGAAGTCCGCAAGTTCTCGGCGATAGATAGCGAGACGGTCGACCATCCCGTCCTTTTCGACATCCTCCGCGCGTGGCGCATGGAGAAGGCCGCCGAACTGGACCAGCCGCCCTACGCCGTATTTTCGCAAAAGGCGTTGTACGAACTCGTGCACTACCTGCCGACGGACAGCAAATCGCTGCTGCAGATACACGGCATAGGCGAGAAGAAAGTCGAACGCTTCGGCGCGGACATAATCGAAATCGTCCGGGCATATTGCGAAGAAAACGGCATGGCAAAGGACGGCATACCGTTTTCCAACCGGGAAAAACCGCCTGCCGAATCCCTCCCCAAACCCAAACCACCCGCCGAAGATACCCGCCGCATCAGCTTCGACCTTTTCCGACGGAAGGCAGCCGGAATCGTCGACGAGATTGCCTCCGAACGCGACCTGACCCGTCAGACGGTCGAAGGCCATCTGGCGCACTTCATTGCCGCAGGCGAACTGGATGCGAAAATACTGCTGCCCGCCGAAAAGCTCGAAAAAATTGTCGACTACTTCCGCAGTACGGACATTACGAACCTGTCGGACGCAAAAGCAGCGCTCGGCGACGACGTCTCCTACGGCGACCTGCACCTGGGACGGGCGCATTTCGAGTATCTGGAAACGAAACAACGACAGTAGCAAATCATGTAATCCGGCGGGAAAACGCATCTCGCACCGGCGAGACAAAAATATATGCCTGCCTGTTACCGGCACGACAATATTTCATTTACGGTCGACAATAACTCGGTTACGGTCGGCAATAATTCATTTATGGTCGGCAATAACTCATTTATTGCCGTAAATAATTCGGTTACGGTCGGCAATAACTCATTTATTGCCGTAAATAACTTGGTTATTGCCGTACATAATTCATTTATTGCCGTAAATAACCCGGTTATTGCCGGCAATAACTCATTTATTGCCGTACATAATTCGGTTATTGCCGTACATAATTCATTTATTGCCGTAAATAACCCGGTTATTGCCATACATAACTCATTTATTGCCGTAAATAATCCGGTTATTGCCGTACATAACTCGGTTATTGCCGACCGTAATCCGGCTGTCGGCGTAAATAAAAGGCTTGTTTTTGTAAATAAAATCTATCTCTAATCATTATTCGCTGCAAAATAGACAAAAAAACCGCCTGTTTAATTTCTTATTGCTATTCTTGCGACTCGTTTTGAACAACAGTATAAAATTATTTGCAAAAAAGTGGAAACGGGAGCGGCAGACGAAAAAGCGCGGTTACAGCGACCGAAGATTCCGGACGCTTCGAGTTGCAGAATCTCAAGGCAGGAGATTATCTGCTGCGCAAAGTATAATTTCGTGCATTTGTCCCGGATGCCGCGTATAGCTTGTTTTTCTGCAAAAGTTGTAACTTTGGCATTTAATTTGTAAGGTATATTCCATATGGACAGAAAAAGAGTTGGGAAATTGTATCTGAATAATAATTTTGATGATATAAATGATTCGGTGGGTATCGTCATGCCTGTTTTGATGGAATGTGACAAGGATGATGATTTTTTGGAAGGCATTGAAAAGGTGGGAGAAGAATTGCCCATTCTGCCTTTGCGCAATATGGTTTTGTTTCCCGGAGTGGCTATGCCGGTGATAATAGGGCGTGCCAAATCAATGCGACTGATCAGGGAAGCCACCCATCGCAAACTGATGATTGGCGTGATTTGCCAGAAAGAGACCGAAACGGAAGACCCGGCTTTTTCCGATATGTACAATATTGGCGTGGTGGCGGAAATCCTTCGCGTATTGGAGTTGCCGGACGGCTCGACGACAGTGATTATACAGGGCAAGAAAAGGTTCCTGCTGCATGAGTTGACGGAAACGGAACCTTTTATGGTTGGGCGTATTTCGCTGATGGAAGATAAGTTTCCGAAGAAGAACGACCGCGAATTTGAAGCATTGCTTTCGACGATTAAAGATCTTACAATCAAAATGCTTATCGTGTCCGGCGATCCTCCGAAAGATTTGATTTTTTCGATACGGAACAATCGTAATCAGCTCTATCTGGTTAATTTCTCGTGTTGCAATCTTATTTCCCAATCGACGGAAAGGCAGGAACTGTTGGGCGTTAACGACCTGAAAGATCGCGCGTACAATCTGTTGTTTCTGTTGAATCGCGAGTATCAGTTGATTGAATTGAAAGCTTCCATTCAAATGAAAACCCATGAGGATATAGACAAGCAGCAGAAGGAGTATTTCCTGCAACAGCAAATCAAAGCCATTCAGGAGGAATTGGGAGGGAACATCAATGATATAGAAATCAAATCTTTTCGTGAGAAAGCGACCAAGAAAAAATGGTCGAAAGAGACGGCAGAAGTCTTCGGAAAAGAATTGAGCAAACTGGAGAGGCTGCATCCCCAATCGCCTGATTATTCCATGCAATTTCAGTATATACAAACGATTATATCGCTTCCGTGGAATGAATACAGCAAAGATAATTTTAACCTGAATCGTGCGCAACGAATTTTAGACCGGGACCATTACGGCATGGAGAAAGTGAAAGAACGTATTATTGAGCATCTTGCCGTGCTGAAATTAAAGAATGATTTGCGTTCGCCGATACTGTGTCTGTATGGCCCTCCGGGAGTTGGCAAGACGTCGCTGGGAAAATCGATTGCCGAGGCGTTGAACAGAAAATACGTGCGCGTTTCGTTGGGTGGTTTGCACGATGAGGCGGAGATACGTGGACACAGAAGAACTTACATCGGCGCGATGGCCGGACGCATTATTCAGAGTATGCAAAAGGCAGGCGCCTCGAACCCTGTTTTTATCTTGGACGAGATAGACAAAGTCGGAAATGATTTCAAGGGCGATCCTGCTTCAGCCTTGCTCGAAGTTCTTGATCCGGAGCAAAACAGTGCGTTTCATGACAATTATCTTGATATGGATTACGATTTGAGCAAAGTGCTGTTTGTTGCAACGGCCAATAACTTGGCTACGATTTCACAGCCTTTGCTGGACCGTATGGAATTAATTGAAGTCAGTGGATACATTATCGAAGAAAAAACAGAGATAGCGGTCAAGCATCTTATCCCCAAACAAATGGATGCGCATGGCATTTCACGTAACAGGGTGAAGTTTCACCGTAAGGCCGTTCGTGAAATAGTTGAATCCTACACGCGCGAGAGCGGTGTCCGGGAGTTGGAGAAGAAGATTGCCAAAATCATGCGCAAGTTGGCGCGCAAACTTGCGGCCGATGAAGCGATTCCCGAAGTCATTCATGTTGATAATTTGCAGGAACTTCTTGGCGTTGCGGAGTATACGCGAGATAAATATCAAGGAAACCAATACGCCGGCGTAGTGACGGGTTTGGCGTGGACGGCAGTAGGAGGTGAGATTCTTTTTGTCGAATCAAGTCTGAGTAAAAGCAAAAATTCGAAGTTGACAATTACGGGAAATCTGGGTGAAGTCATGAAAGAGTCTGCCGTTTTGGCACTGGAATATGTACATGCACATGCCGCACAATTGGGCATCGGCGAAGACTGTTTCGAGAACTGGAATGTGCATATTCATGTGCCTGAAGGCGCTATTCCCAAAGACGGTCCGAGCGCGGGAATTACTATGGTTACGTCGCTGGCTTCCATTTTCACACAGCGAAAAGTCCGCAGCAATCTTGCCATGACAGGCGAGATCACCTTGCGGGGTAAAGTCCTCCCCGTAGGCGGGATTAAGGAGAAAATCCTTGCAGCCAAGCGCGCCGGAATCAAGGAAATTATCCTGTCGGAAGAAAACCGCAAGGATGTGGATGATATAAAAGCCATATATCTGGAAGGGCTTGTTTTTCACTATGTGAAAGATATTGCCGAAGTCATCGGGCTGGCGTTGCTGGATGAAAAAGTAGAACATCCGCTTTTCGGTTGACGTGTCGGCGTTTAATCGATTGTCAGGTCAAATTCTTCTTTAAGCACAGACAATAAATTGTTCATATTGTTGAGATGGTCGAATTTTTCCGTGTGCGTATAAGCCAGTTTTTTTTCGTTTTTTTCGTCGATGAAGACGGTGAACTGTATTCGGGTATTTTTCAGTTGCGTACGTAATGCTTTCAGTATCTCGACGCTTTCGTTCAGTAATTCGTCTTTCTGGACGGGGTTGTACACGACGATTTCGAACCGGAAATTATCCTTCAGCACAGGTTTGCAGTTCATCATCGTATTTTTTAGATGTCCTTTTTGTTCGGAGATTTTTTCGGCGTATTCCTCCCAACAGCGAGTTAATTCTTCTATACCGAAAGGCGTTTCGCCGGATTCGTTTTTCTTTTCAGCAGACTGATAGACCACTTTCGGTTCGTTGACTGCAAGTTTACCGATGGATGTGCTTCTGGGAGGACGACTCACGGCGCCCGAAAGTGCATACGCAACCGGTTCCGCCGTTTTTTTGCTTTCAGAGACATTTGTGGTCGTTTCGACGGGAGGAGGCGGAACCGAAGTTTCCCTCACATCAACTAAAGGGTTTATCCGCTTTTTTTTTTCTTCCGATTGTGGGATGCCGATTTCCGTCAGTTGGCAAAGCCGAATCAATGTCAGTTCCAGCAATAACCGTTTATTGTGACTTTCTTGATACTTCAGGTCGCAATCGTTGGCTAATGCAATGGCCTGATACAGGAATTGTTCTGAGCATTGCTTCGCCATCTTTCCGTAGCGCTCGCGAATGGATGCGCCCATCTCGAAGAGGACGAGCGTCTTTTCGTCCCGGCACACGAGCAAGTCTCGGAAATGCGATGCAAGTCCGTTAATAATATCCTGCCCGTCAAATCCTTTTCTCAATATTTCATTGAGCAGCAACATACAGTTGAGTGTTTCTCCTTTCAGTATGACGTCCGTGATACGAAAATAGTAGTCGTAATCAAGCATATTCAGGTTATCTATCACGGACTGATACGTGATGTTCCCTCCCGAATAGCTGACTATCTGGTCGAAGACGGAGAGCGCATCCCTCATACCTCCGTCGACTTTCCGGGCGATGACGTTCAATGCTTCCGGCTCGACGGATACTTCTTCCTGCGAGGCGACAAATTGCAAATGTTCAACAATATCCGCCACGGTGATACGTGCAAAGTCGTATATCTGGCATCGCGAAAGTATTGTTGCCGGCAGTTTGTACTTTTCCGTTGTTGCGAGAATGAAGATGGCGTGCGTGGGCGGTTCTTCAAGCGTTTTCAGGAAAGCGTTGAACGCGCTCGAACTAAGCATGTGCACTTCGTCAATAATATATATACTGTATTTCCCGAATTGCGGCGAGATTCGTACCTTGTCCGTCAGCGAGCGCATGTCGTCTACCGAGTTGTGCGATGCCGCATCCAATTCGTGGATATTGAGCGAGCGCTGTTCGTTGAACGACAAACACGATTCACACTCGTTGCAGGCTTCGCCGTTTTCGCCGAGATTCATGCAGTTAATCGTTTTCGCAAAGATACGGGCACACGACGTTTTACCCACTCCGCGAGGCCCGCAGAAGAGATAGGCGTGTGACAGTTTGTTCTTTAAAATAGCATTTTTCAATGTGGTTGTCAACGATTTTTGCCCCACTACGCTATTGAATGTCGACGGGCGGTATTTTCTTGCAGAAACAATATAATTGTCCATAATTTTTTTACTGCGGGCAAAGATAATAATTTTTTTCGTACTTTTGCGCGAAACATTGAAATGGATTATGTCGCAAATAGTTGACTTTCTTTATAAGTATTTTCGCCGGTTGAAAAAGTCTTGGCTGGTAATAGGTGTATTTATTGTGCTTACGTTTGTGGTAGGAGACAGCAATCTGTTCGTGCGCTGCAAGTACGATAATAAAATTCGCGATTTGGAAAAAGAAATACGGCATTACGGGAAAAAGATTGAAGTGAATCAAAATAAATTTGATGATTTTCAGGCAAACAAGGAGCATCTGGAACGTTATGCGCGCGAAGAATTTTATATGAAGAAACCCGACGAAGATATTTTTATTATTGTAGAAAAGTGAATCAACAGACAAGAACCTCACTGTTTGTCCTCTCAAGCATATTTGTTTTGACAGGCGCCGTTGCATACGCAGGTTATTGGATATATGCACCGTATCTTTTTGCCGCAGGGTCGGCGGGAATAACCGTTTGTTACATGTTCCTTCCGTACGAGCCGCATTTTCGCGTGCGGCGTTTGAACCGGATGAACGTATTTGCCGGAATATTGATGGTGGCGGCTTCCGTTTTCATGTTTATGTTGCGAAATGAATGGGTTGTGTTTTTGCTGATTGCCGCTTTGTTGCAACTGTATACATCGGTGGCAATGAGGAAAAAGGAATAAAAAAACGGACAGACTTCGGTACACGGAGTAACTGTCTTTCTTTTTCGATTAACCGAAATACCGGGGTTGTCTCAAAAGATAAGTTCAATTAGTGGCATTTACTAATTGAACTTACCGCAGGCATGTATTTGAGAACGTGTCGCCCGGTACAAACAGGATGCCGTTCTGATTTACCGGACTTTGAAAGACGGAAACGCCTGTCTCGCCGAACGCCTGCGGGAAGAAATCGAAAAATATAATATTTAGCGACAAACCGATTTTATTATGGATTTTTGACGAAACGCCCGCCCTGTAAAAGGCAAACAGTGCATATTAATCAGTATTTTTGCGGCACAATTATAGAACAATTTTTCATCAACTTAAAAATTAGATTTACACTATGACAAACAGAAGAGATTTTTTGAGAAGCGCTTCAATCCTCACCGTCGGCGGACTGCTGTCCGGCAAATCGGGTTCGGCGCACGCGGCAGGCAATCCGGCCGTATCGGAACGAAAAGCAGCCAAGAGTTTTGGCCTTCAGATTTATTCTTTGGGAGGCGAACTGTACAAAGATGTGGCAGGCGGCCTGAAGAAAATCGGGCAGATGGGATATTCCACCATCGAACTTGCCGGATACCGCGACGGCAAAATAAATGGCGTGGACATGCTTGAATTTAAAAAGATGGCCGAAGATGCCGGATTGAAAATCGTAAGTTCGCATGTAAATCCGCCCATGAGCGAATACACGCAGAGTAACAAAGCGGAAATTGCCGAATACTGGAAAAAGACGGCGGACAACCACGCCAAACTGGGAGTAAAATATCTCGTCCAGCCCGGTCAGCCCACGACGCGCAGCATCGAAGAAGTAGCCTTCGTCTGCGAAATATTCAATCATGCGGGAGAAATAGCCAAAGCGGCAGGCCTCCGGTTCGGCTATCATAACCACGACCTCGAATATGCCCGCGTAGTGCCGAAAGGCGAAAAGGCCGTGTTCGGACGTCACAACGTACCGAAAGAAGCGAAAGTCATCTACGACCTCTTCCTGAAAGACACCGACCCCGCGCTGGTCGTTTTCCAGATGGACGTATACTGGACGGTTATGGGGCAGTTCGACCCGCTCGAATACCTGAAACAATATCCCGACCGGATCCGTATACTTCACATTAAAGACCGCGCCGTGCTGGGGCAGTCGGGCATGATGAATTTCGAAAACATCTTCAAACAGGCCTATGCCAACGGCATCGAAGACTTTTTCGTCGAACTGGAAGGCGTGAAAAACATAACGCAGTTCGAAGGCGTAAAAGGCTGTGCCGACTATCTGCTGAAAGCCCCGTTCGTGAAGTAAAAGCGGCAAGCCGCCCTTTGTGTGAGAAAGAAGTTTCCGTGAAAAAGCGAGGCTGTCTTAAAGCGAGACGGCCTCATTTTTGTTTCCCGGCTGAGCAAAGAAGCGTTTTTTGCCTCCCCCCGCACTTTCCGGAAGTTCCCGAAAAGGATTGAAGAGTGTCCGCAAATTAATTGGGAAATACTATATGTGCAGTAAGATTAAATTTACAGTTGTAATTGTATCCGGTTGCATGTTTTTCCTGTTTTCCTGCAAAGAACCTGTCGGAGAAGAATTTGCAGGGAAATGGGAAGCCGGCGACGGAGCAGTGATTGTGCTTAATGAGGACAGTACATGCATCGTTCGGAATCTTGATCCGGCAAAAATCCGGGTCAGCAAGAATGATTCTGCAACAAAAGAAAGAATAAACGGCGCGGGGAAATGGGAATTGATTCGTCCCAACAAGTATTCCGGTCATTATTGTATATACATTGATTCGAATAAGGGCGGTTTCCCGTTATGTGTGATGGGTACGGGTCTGACCGGCTATTTCAGGCCATGGAAATTGTGTATTTATATTGGAGATCCCGACGATATGAATTTGTATGAGTTTTATAAGAAATGATTGCAGCGGCACGTCGTTTATGAGTTCACCGTTATATATTTCGCCGTTCACGCTGATGAACCGGGATTCGGACAATATTCCGTCGCGGGAGGATATTCTTTCGGCCAAGCGGCAACGCCTGTCCGAACTGGAAGCGTCGGGCGACATCGTCATCAAGATTCGCGACCGTGCGTACTCCAAGGACGACCTTGTCAAAGCGTTCGATCACATGCTGTCCGACTACGTTTCGATGCACTTTCATTCGCACGTCAGGAAAGACCGCGCGCTGCTGCTGTTTCTTGAGACCGGCGTGTATCAGCCGAAACCCGGATTTCTGTTGCAGCCGGTTTATGACGACGAAGCGTTCCGTCGGTGGCTGTCTCCGTATTACGCCGCGGCGCTGCGGCGGGCGATGGATATGCAAGATGCCGGAAGCATCGCCCGCTTACTTGGCGAGCGGCTCCGTCCCGACGGCGAATACGAAGCCGAGCAGTGGGAACCCGTGCGTAAGCAGCTGGTGAAGGCGAGTTCGTATCTGGATTCATGTATCGAATCATTTAATTATATCATACAGAAAAAATCCATTTGGCAATCAGGCTCCGCGTCGTTCCTGCAATTGCTGACGCTGAAGCCCCCGTATCTGTTCTTCAACGAAACGTCGGAATATACCCGCCTCCTGCATAACGTGGCTTGCCGGATGCCTCCGTTCGAGGGGCAGGTGATTTATCACAATCTGTCGAATCTGGATTTATATCCCGAACTGAAAGAAAGATGTAAGGAAAACCATTACAAGAATATGCACGGGAAGATGAACAGGTCTAAGAAAATAGCCGTATTTTTAGGAGAGAAGCTCTTAAGCGTAAAATACAGGGGTTTTCCCGGCAAATGGCTTGCCGGCGATGCAATGCCCGAAGGTTTCAATATTACCGTAAGGATTATCGCTGTTGTCGCAAAGATTATCGAATATATTCTCTTTTATATCATAGCGCTGATAGTATTTGTTATAGTAGCGGTGGCCTACGGATCGATGAAATCACTCCTTGTCGATAATTCTCCCGAACATGTATTTCCCGAATTTAAAATGGATACTTCCGCCGTCCGGTCACCGCTCCGGTCGGATGACATACTCCTGCGTGCGGGGGAACGAATGATGATAAGCAGCGATACAATACAAAATACGACAGAACGATGAAAAACGAAGAACAGCTATGGCTCCGAATGTGCAATCTGCTTTTTGAGATGGAGCAAAAATGGGTAACAAAATCCGGCGACGGGGCTTTGATGCGTCTGCACCGGCGCATGATGCAAACCATTGCCGATGCCGGATATATGGTGTACAATCCGCAGGGTGAAGATTACGACGAGACCCGTACCGACATCGAAGCGTCCGTCTGTGACGATGCGTCCGACGCCGGGGCTATGCGGATTCAAACGGTGATGAAACCCGTCGTTTACCACAAAGCGGACGATAATACGCTTTTGCTGGTGCAGCGCGGAGCGGCTGTTGTAAGTTGAGAACGGAGCATAATAAATCACATAAGGCATGAGTCATACAATTAATTTCGGAATAGATTTGGGTACGACCAATTCGTCCATCGCCGTATGCAAGGACGGCACGGTGGAAGTGTTCAAAAATCCGGCGGGACTGCGCCAGACGCTGCCGAGCGTGGTGGCGTTCCGTCGCGAACGCACGATTATCGGCGACAAGGCGCGCGAGTATATCGAAAAAGACCCGCAGAACGTCGTCAATTGTTTCAAGCGCAAGATGGGTACGGATGATAAGTATTTTATCCCCAACCGCAACGAAACGTTTTCGCCCGTCGATCTCAGCGCGCTTGTATTGCAGGAACTGCAGCGGTTTATCTACACAGGCGAAACGTGTTCGAGCGTAGTGATTACCATTCCTGCCGCCTTCGACACCGTGCAGAGCAATGCCACGAAGCAGGCAGGCTATCAGGCCGGATTTTCGGAAGTCGTGCTGTTGCAGGAACCCATTGCGGCAAGTCTGGCCTTCGTCAACAAACAGGCAGACGACAACCTCGGCGCCGCCAAATGGATTGTGTACGACCTCGGCGGAGGCACTTTCGACGCCGCCCTGATCAGCGTCGACGGCGAAATGAAGGTGATCGACCACGAAGGCGATAACTTTTTCGGCGGAATGGATTTCGATAACCTGATAGTGGACAAAATCATCGTCCCCAAACTGAAGGCAACGGGACACTTTGCCGACATCGAGCGCCTGCGAAGCGCGCATAACCGCTACAACAGTCTTTACTACACACTGCTGCACAAGGCGGAGGAGACGAAAATATCGCTTTCGAACCACGATTCCGCCGACATAGAGTTCGAAGCGGAAGACGACGGCGGAACGGAACGCGAATTTTTCTTCACCGTCCAACGTGCCGAATTTGAAGCCCTGATCGTCGACCACATCCGTCGCAGCATCGCCATTGTGCAGGAACTCTTAGACCGCAACGGACTGTCGGCGGGCGAGATTAAGGAAATCATACTTATCGGCGGCTCGACCTGTATCCCGCTTGTGCGCCGGGCGCTGCCGGGCGAACTGGGTATTCCGGTCAATTGCAGCATCGACCCCACGACGGCGGTCGTGGTCGGCGCAGCCTGTTATGCCGCCACCAAAACCGCCGAAACAAAAAACGAAACGGCCGCGGCTGCCGCGCACAGCGCACGGTTTTATGTCCGGACGGGTTATGCCAAATATACCAAAAGCATGGACGAACATTTCAGCGCGGTGATTACGCCGGCGCCTTCGTCGGGCGAACTGTACCGGATTGTGCGTAAAGACGGCGGGTTTGACACCGGATTCTGTCTGCTGACGAACAAAATCGGACTGCGACTGCCGCTCCTGCCCCGGACGGTTAACCGCTTTGAACTGACGCTGTACGACCGTCGGCAACGCCGTATCCCCGTCCTGACGCCCGACATCGAAATTGTGCAGGGACAGTTTTCGGTTCAGGGACAGCCGCTGCCGAACGACATCTGTATCGAAGTCGATGACGTCGAAAACGGCTCGACTTTGCTGGACGTCGTCTTCGAAAAGAACTCCATCCTCCCGCTCCGGAAAACGATTGTCAAGACCGTCAGTCGAACGATGAAAGTTGCGAGCGACGACCGGCTGCTGATCAACGTCGTCGAAGGCAGCCGTTACAGCAGTCCGCAGAGCTGCGTGCCCGTCGGCGTAATCGAAATCAAGGCGAAGACGCTCGAAATCGTCCCGGTAAAAGGGTGCGACATCGAACTCTGTTTCGAGATGAACGAAAGTCGCGACCTGACCGTTTCGGCCTACATTGCCGGCATTGATTACGAAACCTCCCGCGTGTTCAGTCCGCAGGAGCATACCGTTCACATCCCCCGCGTCGTCGAAGAACTGGAATTTCTGCTCAAGAACGTCAAATTCGCGCTCCGCGAAGCGCTGCAAAAGGAATTTTACGAAGAATCGGCCATGCTCAGAAAGTGGGAACTCGAAATCGACGAACTGATAACAAAAGCGCGGCTTCTGGACGACGACGATGTGACCGACGAAAAGTACAGTATCGAAAAACAGAAGCGCAAACTCTCCGTCGCAATGGATGCGTACACCGGCAACCGTCAATTGCTGAAACTGAATGAGGAATATTTCGAACTGAAATCGGACATCGAAACCGCGCTGCAAAAGCACGAAAACGAACTGTTTCGAAAAAGATTCGAGTCGCTGACGCAGCACGAAAATGCGTGGCTGCACGGTTCTCCGGCAGTCATACGTACCAAACTCCGGGATATGCGCCGTCTGAACTACGAGTTGGAAAAGTCGAACTTCGAATGGGTCGCTCATCTTTACTTTTACTACATGCTCAAAGACGACAGCGAATATTCCGACACAAAACGGCTGGCGCAACTGAAAGAACAGGCTCAATATGCCATTGCCCAACAGAACGCCCCGGCCCTTCTGACTATCGTCAATCATATGTACCACCTGCTGATAAACCGTGACGACGGCAAACCCGACCTCTCCATACATGGAATAGGTATCGAATAAGGGATGAGAGGATGAATTTCAAATTGTCGCAGCCCGGATGTGAGCGTTTGTTTTAGCAGAGATCAGAAAGCTCGGAAGGTTTATTGCCGTAAATCTTTCGGATATTTACGGCAATAATTCGATTACCTCCGGCAATATCCCGATTATCTCCGGCAATAATTCGGTTATTGCGGGCAATATCCCGGTTACTGCGAGCAATATTCCGGTTATCTCCGGCAATAATTCGGTTATTGCGGGCAATATTCCGGTTATTGCGAGCAATATTCCGGTTATTGCGGGCAATATTCCAATTATTGCGGGCAATATTCAGGTTATTGCGGGCAATATCCCGGTTACGGCGAGCAATATTCCGATTATTGCGGGCAATATTCAGGTTATTGCGAGCAATATTCCGGTTACGGCGGGCAATAAGTGGCTATTTGCCGGATTGTTTCGTTTCCACCAGCTTTTTCTGCCATTTCCATGCGGAGCGGAGCGTGTCTTCGAGCGTTTCCTGTGCTTTCCAGCCCAGCGTTTCGTTGGCATGTTGCGGGTCGGCCCAGATTTTTTCGATGTCGCCTTCGCGACGGCCGACTATTTTATGGGGGACTTTGACGCCTGTGCTTTTTTCGAAGGCGTGTATCAGTTCGAAGACGGATACGCCGCGCCCCGTGCCCAGGTTGAATGCTTCCACGCCTTCGGTCGTTTTGTCGTCGAGCAGCCTGCCCATCGCCGCTACGTGCGCTTTGGCAAGGTCTGTTACGTGAATATAGTCGCGGATGCAGGAGCCGTCGGGGGTATCGTAGTCGTTGCCGAACACGTGCAGCTCGCGGAGGATTCCGGCGGCGGCCTGCGTGAGGAAGGGCACCAGGTTTTGCGGGACGCCGATGGGCAATTCGCCGATTTCGGCGCTCGGATGCGCGCCGACGGGGTTGAAGTAGCGGAGCAGGATGCTTTTGAAGGGCGCGTCGGCATGGATGGTGTCGCGAATGATTTCTTCGCAGATTTGCTTGGTGTTGCCGTATGGCGAAGCGGCGGGCTTGATGGGGGCGCTTTCCGTCACGGGCAACACGTCGGGCTGTCCGTATATCGTACAGGAGGAGGAAAACACAATGCCTTTGATGCCGAAGGCGGGCATCAGTTCCAGCAGGTTGATTAGCGACACCAGATTGTTGCGGTAGTATTTCAACGGTTGCTCCACCGATTCGCCTACGGCTTTGCTGGCGGCGAAGTGTATGATGCCGTCTATGCCGCCGCATTTTCCGAAGAGATTTTCCAGTCCGGCTTTGTCGTTACAGTCTAATTGTTCAAACGTGGGACGAATGCCCGTGATGTGTGCGATGCCGTCGAGCGATCGGATGTCCGAATTGGATAAATTGTCGATGACGGTGACTTCATATCCTGCGTGTTGCAACTCCACGACCGTGTGCGAACCGATGTATCCCGTTCCGCCCGTAACCAGCACATGCTTTTTCATTGTGTCTCTTTATTTTGTTTTGTTGATTATATTATTCCCGAAAAACCCATAAACGCCATCGCCAGCAGTCCGGCAACAACCAGCGCGATCGGCATTCCTTCCATGCCTTTGGGCAGTTTCAGCATCCCCAGCTGTTCGCGTATTCCGGCAAACAGCACGAGCGCCAGCCCGAAACCGATAGCCGTCGAGACGGCAAAGACGACGCTTTCCGCCAGGTTGAAGTTTTTCTGGACAACCATGATCGCTACGCCGAGGATGGTGCAGTTCGTCGTAATCAGCGGCAGGAATACGCCCAGCGCCTGATAGAGCACGGGGGATATTTTTTTCAGTATGATTTCGACCAATTGCACCAGACATGCAATGATGAGGATAAATACGATGGTTTGCAGGAATGTGATTTGGAACGGTTCGAGCACGGCCTTCCGGATGATGTATGTGAAAATCGTGGCGATGGTCATCACAAACGCCACGGCGCCACTCATCCCTGCGGCGGTGTCCAGCTTTTTCGACACGCCCAGAAACGGGCATATCCCAAGAAATTGCGCCAGCACGATATTGTTTACAAAGACGGCGCCGATGAATATAAGTATGTATGTCATTGCTGTTCGGATTTTCTTATTTTGTTAAACAGGGCAATCATGTATCCCAGTATGATAAATGCGCCGGGAGCAAGTACGGCGATCAGGATGCCGAACGATTCGGGGTAAAACGCAAAGCCGAACACCTTGCCCGTGCCCAGCAACTCGCGCACCACGCCCAGCAGCGTCAGCGCCGACGTGAAGCCGAGGCCTATCCCCAGCCCGTCGAGCATCGACTTGAAGACGTTGTTTTTTGCCGCAAACGTTTCGGCGCGTCCCAGCACGATGCAGTTCACCACAATCAGCGGGATAAACAGTCCCAGGCTGTTGAACAGCGCGGGGATATATGCCTGCATGACCATCTCGACGACCGTGACAAACGTGGCAATCACGATGATATATGCAGGGATGCGCACCTTGTCGGGGATAAGGTTCTTCAGCAGCGAGATGGCCATGTTTGAGCACAGGAGCACGAACGTCGTTGCCAGTCCCATGCTCAGCCCGTTCAGCGCCGACGAGGTTGTCCCCAACGTCGGGCACATCCCCAGCAGCAGGACAAAAGTGGGGTTTTCTTTTATCAGCCCGTTCAGCAGGATTTTAATATTCGAATTATTCATAGTCGTTTTCCTTTCCCGTGATTTGGTTGTTGTCTTGTTCGTCTTCCGTGGCCGTTGTTGCGCCGCTGTTCCCGTCCGTTGCGGCGTGGGGATCGTTGGCATAGGCGGCATATGCGACCCTGACGGCTTGAAGGAATGCGCGGCTGCTGATGGTGGCTGCCGTGATGCCGTCGATCTCGCCGCCGTCTTTCGATACGGTCAGGTTGTCGTTTGCAGGATTCTTGCCGATGACGGAGCTTTTGCGCGCTTCGGCTTTGATTCGGAAACCGAAAATCGTTTCGACAAAACTTTCGCGCGTTTCGGCCTGCGGCTTGAACCAGTCCGTCATCTTTGTGCCCAGTCCCGGCGTTTCCTGCTGTTCCAGTACGGAATAGTTCGTGATGTTCCCCTCCTTGTCGAAGCCGACCATCACTTTTATTTTGCCGTTGAAGGCATTGTTCGAAAACGACTCCACGGCCGCGCCGACGAATTGGCCTGCGCCGTCGTATGCCTTGTGGACGGCGAACGTGCCCGCATCATCTATTTCAATAAATTCGGGATTGTCCAACCGTTCGAACGCCGGCAACACTTCCCTGATGGCTTCCTGCGCTTTAGCCTCTTTCGATGCTTCGATGGGAGCCTTTGTGACGGAATACATCATACCCAGCGCCACAGCGGCAAACAGCGATATGCCCGTCAGTACGGATACCATATTTGTCAAATTGGATTTTAACCTTGCCATAATATTTTATTTTCCGGTTTTTTTGACTTTACCGAATCTCTTCGGTTTGATGAAGGTATTAATCAGCGGCGTGAACGCATTCATAATCAGGATGGCGAACGAAACGCCTTCGGGATATGCGCCGAACACGCGGATTACGACCGTGATGATGCCGATGCCCACCCCGTAGACCCACATTCCGCCTTTCGTCATGGGCGACGTCACGTAGTCCGTAGCCATGAAGACAGCCCCCAGCAGCAAGCCTCCCGACAGCAGGTGAATCACCGGCGACGCATACGCCGCGGAATCCGTCAGGTGCAGAATGCCCGTGAAAACAAATACCGTCGCGAGAATACTTGCAGGAATATGCCATGTGATGATTTTGCGAATCAGCAGAAATGCCAGTCCGATCAGCAACGCCGCAGCCGACACCTCTCCCATCGAGCCGCCGATGCGCCCGATCAGGAAATCGGTCATGTCCGGCAGATTGCCGAAATGATCCTTGAGCATAGCCAGCGGCGTTGCGCCTGTTTCGGCATCGAGATATGCCGTGTTCCATGCTTTCGGGACAGGCCACGACGTCATCTGTACGGGAAACGAAAGCAACAGCACCACGCGACCGACCAGCGCCGGATTGAAAGGATTGTTGCCCAGTCCGCCGAAAGTCATTTTGCCGATGCCGATGGCGACGAATGCGCCCAAAACGGTCATCCACACGGGGAAGTTCGACGGCAGATTCATTGCCAGCAAGACGCCCGTCAGCATGGCCGAACCGTCCCAAACGGAGATTTCCTTCCGCAGGAGATATTTTTGTATCAGAAATTCGCACAGCACGCAGGAGATTACCGAAACGGCAGTAATGATCAGCGCGCCGACCCCGAAAAAGTAAAGCGATGCCAGAAAGGCGGGAACGAGCGCGATCAATACGCCGTACATGTTTTTGGGGATACTGTCGCCGCTGTGAATGTGCGGAGAGGGGGATATAATCAATGGATTGTTCATATCATCATTGCTCTTTTATGATTTCCGGGCGCGCATGATGCCCGTCACTTTTCCTTTACCTAAACGAATATAGTCCAGCAGCGGACGGTTTGCGGGGCAGATGTAGCTGCATGAGCCACATTCGATGCAGTCCGTCACCAGTTCGTCTTCCGCCAGATCCCACCTTTGATACTCGCCTGCGCTCATCAGCAGGGTAGGATTAAGCCCCATCGGACATACGTGGACGCATTTGGCGCAACGGATACAGGGCTGCGACGGCTTGCGCACGGCCGCTTCCGCCGGAAGTACAAGGATGCCCGAACTGCCTTTTGTCACGGGCACATCCGCATTTGCCAGCGCACGGCCCATCATCGGGCCGCCGCCGATGATTTTTCCTGCCGCGTCGACCGACCCTCCGGCGGCCTCGATCAGGTCGCGTACCGGCGTACCGATGCGTACAAGGAAGTTCGCAGGTTTTGCCACGCCTTTCCCCGTCACGGTAACGACACGCTCTACCAGCGGTTTGTTTTTCTGCACGGCTTCGTATACGGCATAGACGGTGCCTACGTTCTGCACCACCGCCCCCACGGATATGGGCAATGCTCCGCTTTTTACCTGCCTGCGCATGACGGCATCAATCAGTTGCTTCTCGCCGCCCTGCGGGTATTTCACCTTGAGCGGCACGACCTTGATGCCGGGATAGCCGGCAGCCGCCAGCCCGGTCAGGAGTGCGATGGCGTCGCGCTTGTTGTTTTCGATGCCGATGACGGCGGCGGATACCTGCATCGCTTTCATCAGGATGCCGACGCCTGCAAGTATTTCCTCTCCTTTCGCCAGCATCAGCGAATGGTCGGCAGTGAGGTAAGGCTCACATTCGACGGCATTAATAATCAGCATTTCGGCCTTGCAGCCGGATGGAGGAGAAAGTTTTACGTGCGTCGGAAAAGTAGCCCCCCCCAGCCCGACGATGCCCGACCGGGTTATCCGGTCGATAATTTCTTTTTCCGTGAGCGTGCAGTCTTTTTTCAGTGTGGCGGTGCGGTCGATGGAATTGTCCCATTCGTCGCCTTCTACATTAATATATATGGCCGGTCGTGCCGCGCCGCTTGCGTCGACGACGTGATCTATCCGCGCAACCGTTCCCGATACGGGCGAATGAATGGCGGCCGAGATAAACCCGCCTGCCCTGGCTATCAGGCTGCCGACTTTGACATTGTCTCCCTTTTGCACGACGGCTTCGGAAGGCGCGCCGATATGTTGGCTCAGCGGGACGACAGCCTGCTTCGGCAGCGGAAGCGGAATGATGGCCTGCGAGGCCGACCATTTGTTTTCGGGAGGGTGAATCCCGCCGATTCGGAATGTTTTAAGCATATCTTTTGTTGAGAATTAGGCGTGAATGGTTGCGACTGCCGTATCTTTTTCTTTTTCTTTCCGGGGCGGGAAATTCAGTTCGTGGATGGCGCCTGTCGGGCATGTAATGCTGCATTTGCGGCACAGGCGGCATTTCGCGTCGTCTATGTATGCCAGATTGCCTGCAATCGTAATGGCATCGAAGGCACATTCTTTCAAACATTTGCTGCATCCGATGCACGCATTTGCACATGCTTTGCGGGCGATGCCGCCTTTATCCTTATTGATGCACGAGACGTAGATGCGGCGCGACTTGGGGCCTTTTTTCCGCAGTTCGATAATATTTTTCGGACAGGCTTTCACACATGCGCCGCACGAGGTGCATTTTTCTTCGTCTACTTCGGCAATCCGTGTATCGGGATTGATGCGTATGGCGCCGAACGTACATGCGCGGACGCAGTCGCCGTAGCCGAGGCAGCCGAACGAGCAGCCTGTCTCGCCGTTGCCGCAAAGCGAAGCGGCAATCGTGCAGTTGAGCGCGCCGTTGTAGGTATTGATGCGCGGGCGCGCTTCGCATGTGCCGTTGCATCTGACGACGGCTATCCGCGGCGTATCCGTAACGGCTTCTCTGCCCAGTATGGCGGCTATGCGGCTCATCACGGCATTTCCGCCGACGGGGCACAGCAAGCCGTCCGGCGATGCGGCTTTCACACATGCGTCGGCAAATCCTCCGCATCCCGGATAGCCGCATCCTCCGCAGTTTGCGCCGGGGAGCGCTTCCTGCACTTCCGCAATGCGCGGGTCTTCGTCTACCCTGAACTTCTGCGACGCGGCGTACAGGATGACCGATCCGATGGCTCCGATAGCCCCTAATGATATTATAGAATAGATTATCATAGTATTCATGAAATTTTAGAAAGCGTAAATACAAACCTTTTTTTCAGTTTGCCGTGCATCAGGCGAATGGTTCCATAGTAAGGCACGAGGATTGACAGTCCTGCAATGCCTGCTACAATTTCGTTTCCGCCGCTTATTGCGTGCACTGCCACAAGGGTGAGGATGATAAGTATCAGCGGCAGAACAAACGCGAGACTTACGGCGATCATGCCTTGCGACGGTTTTGCGCAAATGCGGACTTCTTCGTGTAACGAAAAGGCGCCGCTACGGTCTTCTACTTCGATTATTTTCTCGCTGCTGTGCGATGCGGGACAAAGCGATTCGGCATGGCATCCGCTACATGCCGACTGCTGCACAATGCGTACATGAACGACTGCATGTTCTATTTTTTCAATCACACCGATATGTTGGATGCTTTTATTCATGATTTTGTAAACTCGACATAGCAAAACGCGGCAAAATTAATGATTAATCGGAAAATTCGTCCCTGTTCGTCTCGTTTATTATTAATAAAAAAGAATAATTGAGGTCTCCGGTTGTATCGTATTGCAGATATGGGGCTAACGGCAAGTCGTTTATGCGGATTTACCATTTATAACCGAACCCGAAGCTAAGCACTTCGTTTGTCTGGAAGAAGGTGTTGTAGTCGTTTTTTTTGCTTGTGCCGTCGTCGTAGCGGATATACACGTTTATCAGTGTCGAGAAGTAGCGGCTGATGGCCAGGTCGAGCGAGTTTTCAAATTCTCCGACAATGCGGTCGTAACTGGTAAAGTAGTAGAATCTTGATTTCCATGTGACATTGCGGTTGGGTTTGACGGTCATGTCGAAACGCAGGGTCGAGCCTAATTTGCTCAGGACATGTTCGTGCAGGCCGGTGGCCGGATTCACGGGGAAGCCGTGCCGGCCGAAGTCGATCGTGTCTTTCATGCTGTACATGAATGAGAACGACAGCGGGGCGAGGTTGAGGCCAATCGTCACGGAACGGTCTTTCTGCGTAAACTTCTGCGTAAGGTCGTATTTCATACCGATACCGAGGTTTATCGTGAAGGGTGAGAGCAGCGCCGTTTGCATGAGTTTTGTATTTTCCTGATAGTTGGTGAACAGCGGTGTTTTAAACTCGAAGTCCAGCGTATAAAACCATTTGCTGAAGGCTTTGTAGCCCAGGTTGGTGTAGACGCGGAACATGTCTTCGCTGAAGCGGTAGTTGTGTACGGTATCGTTGGTGGTGGTATATACGCTTGAGTTGATTTCGACCAGGTTTTTCAGCTGGATGCGGTTTTTGGCGTAGTTGTAGTGCAGCTGGTTTCTGGACAGTATGTTGAAATTGCTGCTTCCTCCCTTGTGCCAGTTCGGCGAGACGTATGCCTGCGAAAACTTGACGTCGCTGGTGAACGATGAAGTCCAGTAGCGCCGGTCGGGGATAAACTTGGGGAGCGAGGGCAGTTCCGTCGGGTCGGCTTCTACCCGTGTGATGTGTACGGGTTTTATTCTTCCCCTGTCGGCGATGAAACGGGTGGTTTCGCTGGGGAGTTCGCCGGCGATGTAACGGAAGTTATTGATGTTGTGATACTGCACGTAGCGATATGCCGTGTTTTGAAGTTTCAGTCGCAGGGCGGCCTGTTCGAGGGTGGCGGCGGGCTTGACGGGCGGTGGCTGGCGGTCGTCGAACAGCGTTTTCGGCCGGTACAGTTTTATTTCTTCTGTCGGCATGGCGTTGCCTTCTTTGAAGAGGAGCGGCATGAAGAGCGGGTTGACGATAATCAGGTCGCGGAAGGTCATTGTAGAATCTATCACCCGTGCGTTGCGTGCATATCTCGACCAGTAAAGCGCTTCCGGCGATATTGCAGGCGGTTCGTGTTCCGGCGGTTCGGCCGGCGCGGTAGCGGTGGAGACGGTATCGCGGCCTGTCTGGGTGGCCTGCGGCGACGGGGGGCGGGTGCGGACGGTGTCTTGCGCAGGTGTCGATTCGTGATTAGCGCTGCGCTCTATCATGCGGCGAATGTTTTCGTTAAAATTGAGGTCTTGTGCATCGACGCGGATTGCGGCAGTGCACAAGAGCAGCAGTAAATACATTATAATATTACGTTCCGATTTCATCATGATTGCACTTAGTGTGGTGCAAAAATATGGAAAAGGCGGCGGATAACCAAATAAGGGGATTTCCGTGCCGGACTTCGTTTCCCGGTTTTCAATCTTTTTGCGCATTGAGTTGTGCGCTCAGCTGCTCGATGAGTTGACGCTGGCGTTCTATTTCTTCGCGCAATTGGGCTTCATATCCTTCGTGATGCTGCCGGCTGAGTGCGACGACGAGGTCTTCGGTCGTAAGCGGCATGGAAAAGGTGGGTGCGTTGCCGAAATGCGGTTCGTCGTCCACGTGTTTGAGGAACGAGGCTTTGATGATGAATTGTTTGCCGTGCGAGCCGTCGGGCATACGAATCTTGTTGTGCAGACGGGTTGTCATCCGGCGATACACTTCCGTTTTCCCGTCGGCGGAGGTGATGACGATCAGCGCGTTTCTGACGCCATAAGGCCATCCGTGCGCCGTAAGAGCGGCGTTTTCACCCGCCGACCGGTCAATGACGACGCGGATAAAGTCTTCGTTTATTACCTTTACCTTGACTTCCGCCACGATATTGGTGGCTTCGGTGCGGCTACGGCGTCCGCCGATTTCGCCGGGCAGCAGGAAGCCGAGCAGGTGAACGTCGTCGGCCGTAAGTACGCCGGCCGAAAATTCCGCATACGCCCATATCTTTACCTGTATCAGGCAGAGGCTTACGGTGGATTTGAGCAGCGAATTGCGCAACGCGCGGTCTGCCGGAGAGGCATGGCTGGTACGGCACAGGTGGATCAGCGATTGCAGGTCGTCGCGTTTTCCGGTGAGTTGCGTGAGCAGGTCGGCTGGTATCGGCCACGCCGGCTGGTTCGCCGTGATAATGTTTACAAGGTTGTTCACGGCGGTGAACCGGTCTTCGATTTTGCCGTGCCAGCGGCGGACGTTGGTCATCACGCCTTCCGCGATATTGCCGTACCCCGCCATGCCGAGGGCAAAGGCTAACGTCAATCCGCTGCCGGACGGGGTGAATACTTCTCCCGACAAAAGGGAGGATAAAAACAAACAGGCATGGCTTGATAGCGTGCCGAACAGATTGAGTACTGCTGCTGATAAATTTTCCATCTTACGGACTTTTCAATAAATTATGCGCCAAAGATATTTATTTTTCTGCAATACGGGCATAAAAACATGCGTGAATTTATTTTTATGCCACGTGAGATCACTTTTATTCCACGTAAAATAATTTTCGTCACACGTGGGACAATCTTCGTCACACGCGTAATAGCTTTTATCCCACGTGGGATAATTTCTTTTTCACGTGAAATAACTTTTATCCCACGTGGGATAATTTTCATTTCACGTGAAATGACTTTTACTACGCGCGGGATAATTTTCGCTTCACGCGAAGCAGCGCTTATTCCACGCGGAATAATTTCATGTTCACGTGAAACGGCTTTTATCACACGTGGAATAATTTTTCTCTCATGTATGTTTTAAGCAGATTGCCGGGAACAGGATTGCTTTTGTCACAAGGATTGTTTCCGCTCCGGTTTGGCGGAGTTCATCTTCATTTGAATATTTTAGAGCCGATGAGTTGTCCGGATATTGCCGCCGCAATAAAAAGGGGGATGAAAACAGACGGCGTATCCAGCCATATCCGCAGAGGGATAATCAGGGGAATGGAGGCATGAATCATAACCCACCACATTAACGTCATTTTGGGGTATTTTATTCTCTTTCTTCCTAAAAATATATTTACGGCCAGAGAAATGACCGATATGATTATGACGTTCATGTTTTATTGTGTGATTCGATGTTTAATTGCGTTTTCGACCTCTTCCCGGTATTCAAACAGGGTGCAACCGCCGGTATGTGGCGTTCCGCCAACCAGTCCCGAATCTCTTAACCGGGCAAAGAAAGGCGATTTCAGGGTTTCCATAAAACCCAGATGCGCAACGTTGCTGTCGGAATAAGGAGAAAACGGGCAGGCTTCCGCTTTCCCGTCGGGGCTGATGTGGAAAAAGCCCCGTCCGGCCGCCAGACAGCCGCCCATCGCTTTTTCATCTCCGGGGAAAGACAGAAACAGGACATCACGGCGTTGTTTCCGCAGATTTTCAAGACGGGTTTCCATCCGGGATATTCCCTTTTCATCTAAAGCTAAATGGCTTGTATGGTCTTCCACGGGGACATATTCGACATAGAATATGATTTTACAGCCTGCGTTGCCGAGCATATTCACATACGATAAGGCGGTTGCCGTATCAAGGTTTTCAGTTGTTACGGTAATGGATGCGCCATAGAGTAACCCTCTTTCTTTCAGCAATTTCATTGCGCGCACGACGCGGTCGAATACCCCCTGTCCACGCCTGCCGTCCGTATCGTCCATCTCACCTTCGAGGCTAAGCACAGGAATCAGATTCAAATGTTTTGAAAAGAATTTCACGTAATAATCGTTGATCAACGTACCGTTCGTAAACAGGGGGAATATCATATCCTTAACACTCGCGGCGGCTTCTAAAATATCTTTCCTCAAAAGCGGTTCGCCACCTGCTAAAAGATTAAAAACCACGCCCGCCCGAGCGGCTTCGGTAAATATTTTCCGCCACTGCTCCGGCGTCAGTTCCTCTTTCCTGTTTTCGCCTCTTACCCCGCAAATCTCGTGGCTGCGGGCGTAACATCCTTTACAGGCAAGGTTACAATCGGTTGCGATACTTGAAATAAGAAACGGCGGAATATGCAGGCGCTCGTGTGTAAGAAAACGTTTCCTCCGCTTTTCGGCTTTGGCAAATATGCTTTTCATTTTGAGTATAAACAACGATTCCCCGGGATTGCTCAATGCCGCCCTGTAAGCATTGGTCATAATATTCCGGATGGCATTGTTTAAATAAATATCCAAATTCCGGTTTTCGCAATTTGCGGGTAATTCCTCTTTTGCTGCCATGATTTCATATTTTTAATTTTTACGCGAAGGTACAGAAGAAAAATAATACATTTGCAGAAATATTAAACATGTAAGTACTAACATACGTGTAATCATCAAAAATTATGGCTTGTATAAAATGTTCGGGAAAAGGAGATTGTAACGGTTTTTTTCTGCCGCTGAACGATTTAATGGGTGTGCTGAGCGGCAAATGGAAAATGCGGCTTATACTGTGTATGGCAAATGAGCCTAAACACTTCAACGAGATATGGAAATGTCAGGGGATTTCACCGCGTATTCTCTCTAAAGAGCTAAAGGAATTGGAATTAAACAGCATTATCGTACGGACGGAAATCGACGACAATCTTAAATCGGTGATTTATTCGCTTACGGAGCCGGGCAGGGAGCTTGTGCCGGTCATTATGCAACTGCAAAAATGGGGGACTGTACACCGGGAAAACATACTGTCGGGCGGACAGCGGTAGCGCTTATCTTTTAATGAGCGTTTTGTTTCATTTGTTCCTGTTCGTAAGCGTCGCGCTTGCGGTGCGGGCGTGTGTTGCCGCCTTTTACCGTTCGGGAAGCGCTGATATTACGTGAAAAGTATGGCAAGCTGCGAGTGCGGCCGTTTCCGTGCGCAGGATGCTTGTCCCCAGCGAGACGGGGACGAAGCCGTGGCGTTCGGCAAGCGCCGTTTCGTCTTTGCCGAAGTCGCCTTCGGGGCCGATCATGATTGTGGCATCGGCTCCGGGGCGGTAGATGCGTGCGAGGAGTTGCTTCCGGGGGTCGGCTTCGCAGTGGGCGATGAATTTCATGCCGACGTGCGGCCGGGCTACGAACGTGTCGAAACCGGTCATGCCGTACAGGTCGGGCAATATGGCTTTGCGGGATTGCTTGATGGCGCCGATGATGATTTTTTCGAGGCGCGCCGTTTTTATTACGTGTCTTTCGGAGAAGCGGCAGTCGAGGCAGGTGATGGCGTCGACGCCTGTCTCGGTCGCCTTTTCGACGAACCATTCCATGCGTTCCATGCTTTTGGTCGGCGCCACGGCAATGTGTATCCTGAAATTGCGCTGCGGCGGCTGCGGCAGCCGTTCGGCAACGTATACTTCGCATTGCCTGTGGTGCGCGCGGACGATTGTGCACCGGTAAAAGCTCCCCTTACCGTCCGTCGCCGTAATTTCGTCGCCTTCGCCCAGCCGCATGACGCGCAGGGCGTGTTGCGCTTCCTCTTCGGGCAGCACGGGGTCGGCGGCAATATCGGGCGCGTAGAAAAGCGTCATTCTTTTTTCAATTCCGCGACACGGCTGCGCCGGAACCGGTCGTTCGGTCATGCGTCATCTTCCTCCTTCTCGCGTCGCTGCAATTCGTCTCTGAGTATTCCGGCAAGCTCGTAGTTTTCTTCCTCAATCACTTTCCCCATCCGTTCTTCGATTTCGCTTTTCTGCAAAAGCCGCAACCATTCGTGCAGCTTGGCCGCGTCGTCCGTTTCGCCGACATTCGGGATCATCGCGGAAAGCGTATCTTCGTTTTCCGCCACATTGCTTTCCGCCGGCACAATGCCGCATTTTTGCATGATGGATTCATACGTGAAGATCTCGCTCTTCATCCTGAGGGCAATGGCTACGGCATCCGACGTGCGCGAGTCGATACGTACCTCGTGCAAACCGTCCCAAAACACCATCTCCGAATAGTATATCCCCTCTTCAAAGCGACATATCAACACCTCCTTCAGGCGTATCTTAAACGATTTGGCAAAGCGCACAAACAAATCGTGCGTCAGCGGACGGGGCGTCCGGATATTCTCCAGCACGAGGGCAATAGACTGCGCCTCCGGCAGCCCCATGATGACGGGCATCTGCCGGGGGCCGTCTTCCGACAGAATCAAGGCATATGCGCCCGATTTGACTTGACTGTTTGTCAGTCCCTGTACTTTCAATCTGATTTTCTCGTCCATTTTTTTATCTCATTCAATCTTTTATTCCGAATTTTATCCCAAGCGTCCGCTCCACATCCTCCGCCGTCGCGTCTTCCAGCAGAAACCGCTTCTGCCCGTCCAGCAGATAGAGCGTGGGCAACTTGGTGAAATCATACAGGTCGTGCATAATAATACGCACCCCCGGATCGTATCCGTTAATCCATCCGTCCGGCACATGCGCGCTGTTTTCCTTCCACAGCGCCGCGTCTTCTTCAGGATAAACGGCCAGCGCCGTCAGCTTTTTCTCCCCGATCAACCGCTTCACGACCGGCGAATCATCCAGCCGCCGCATCAGCGCATGGCAGTCTTCGCACGAAGGGTCGTAGAAACAAAGCAACAGCGCCTCGCCCCGAAGGGAATACATCCGTATCTCCTCGCCCGACGCCAGCGTGCACGCGAAATCATTCGCCTGCTTCAATACGCCCGGAGCAGACTGCTGCGCACGGCAAACACCTGTAATACATAACCATGAAATTATATATCCGTACATTACATACATACCGCAAGTCATTTTCATGAGACAAAGATAAAAAACAATTGAGAATTAATAATTACATTTGCGATGCAAAGCAAAACTTTTTACAATATGATAGATCAGGCGACGAAAGACAGAATTTTGGATACGGCGAACATCGTAGACGTCGTGTCCGAATTTGTGACACTGCGCAAGCGCGGCATCAACTACGTCGGCCTGTGTCCCTTCCATGCCGACAAATCCCCCTCGTTCTACGTCTCTCCGTCGAGAAACATCTGCAAATGCTTTTCCTGCGGCGAAGGCGGTTCTCCCGTCTATTTCATCATGAAGCACGAACAGCTGAGCTATTCCGACGCACTCCGCTACCTTGCGAAAAAATACGGCATCGAAGTACACGAAAAAGAACCGACCGACGAAGAAAAACAGGCGCAAAGCGACCGCGAAAGCATGTTTATCCTCAACCACTGGGCGCAAAAACACTTCGCCGCACGCCTGTACGAACACAACGAAGGCCGTACAGTCGGACTGCGCTACTTCACGGAACGCGGCTTCCGCGAAGACACGGTGCGGAAATTCCAGCTGGGATACAGCCTCGAACAGCGCGACGACCTCTGCCGCGAAGCCCTGAAACTCGGATACAGGAAAGATTTTCTCGAAAAAACAGGGCTTGTCCTGTTCCACGACGACGGCGCGGCGACCGACCGTTTCCGCGGAAGGGTCATTTTTCCCGTACACACCATCAGCGGCAAAATAGTAGCCTTCGGCGGACGCATCCTGAAGAAAAACGAGAAAACGGCGAAATACCTCAACTCGCCCGAAAGCAGCATTTATCACAAAAGCAGCGAACTGTACGGCATCTTCTTCGCCCGGCAACCGATCGCCAAAAACGACAAATGCTTCCTCGTCGAAGGCTATACCGACGTCATTTCGATGCACCAGTCCGGCATCGAAAACGTAGTCTCTTCATCGGGCACGGCGCTTACGCGGGGACAGATAAACCTGATTCACCGAATGACGGACAACATCACCGTCATCTACGACGGCGACGCGGCAGGCATCAAGGCCGCCATCCGGGGGATTGACCTGCTGCTCGAAGAAGGAATGAACGTCAAAGTGGTACTCCTGCCCGAAGGCGAAGACCCCGACTCGTTTGCCCGCTCGCACAACGCCGCCGAACTGACCGCATACGTCAATACGCACGAGGTCGACTTCATCCGCTTCAAAACCGGCCTGCTGCTGGAAGACGCCGGCAACGATCCGCTCAAGCGGGCTGCGCTCGTTTCGGACATCCTGCGCACCGTCGCCGCCATCCCCGACAATATCAAGCGGGCATTCTACATCAGCGAGTGCAGCGACTTGCTGGACATTGAGGAACGAATCCTGATCAACTCGCTCAACGCCATCCGCGCCGACCGCCAAAAAAGGCAGCAAGCCGCCGCGCAAAACGAAACGCAGCCGCAAACGAACGAAGCGCCCGCCGAAGCCGGACAGGAAAATGCGGACGAAACGGCGCCCGATGCGGCGCTCGTGCGCATCGTATCGGAAAAACACGAGGCGACGCCTTTCAAACCCTTCGAAGAAGCATTGCTGCGCTACGTAGTGCTGTTCGGCGAGCGGATTTTGTATGAAGAAACGGAAGACAACGGGCATACGGTCATCCGCGTGGCGGAATTTATCCTGTCGGAATTGCAGCAGGACGGATTCTCATTCCACACGCCCGAATACAGGACGCTTCTGGAAGAAGCCGCGCAGCGCTGCGGGGAGGATGGATTCAGCGCCTTCCGGCATTTCATCACGCATCCCGACCCGCTCCTCAGCCGCATAGCCGTCGGGTTGACGGACGAAAACTACATGATTCATTACGAAGAAAAAGCCCCCCCGGCCGACACGCCGAACGGATGGGAACTGAAAGAATGGGAACGCAATCAACTTGAACAAAAACATGCCTTCGAACAGTTGATCCGTCGCGACCTCTTTGCGCTGAAAAATGCGCACATCAGGCATAGAATAACCGACATAGGCCGCGAAATCAAACGCCTCCAGTTCGAAGGGGATATGGATGAAGTCATCGCGCGGATGAAAGATCTGGAACAGTTGAACAAAATAAAAAGCCTCCTGAGCAACGAACTCGGAGAACGTGTAATTCTAAAAATGTAGCACATGTATTTTATTGAAACCGAAAACATAGTAAAGCAATATGCCCGCCATCTGGCGCTGGACCACGTGAGCGTAAACATCCCCGAAGGGAAAATCTTCGGGCTGCTCGGCCCCAACGGCGCAGGTAAAACCACGCTGATACGCATCATCAACCGCATTACGGCGCCCGACAGCGGCATTGTACGTTTCGACGGTCGACCGATGCAACCCTCCGACATCTTCAGGACAGGATACCTGCCCGAAGAGCGGGGACTGTACAAAAAAATGAAGACCGGCGAACAGGCCATCTATTTCGCACGCCTCAAAGGACTGAGCCGCAACGATGCGCGCGAACGCCTGAAACGCTGGTTCGAAAAATTCGACCTCATGCCGTGGTGGAACAAACGGCTCGAAGAACTCTCGAAAGGGATGCAGCAAAAAATCCAGTTTATCATCACGGCAGTCCACCAACCCGACCTGCTGATTTTCGACGAACCGTTCAGCGGTTTCGACCCGATCAATACGGATTTGCTGAAGCACGAAATGCTTGCCCTCAGGGATGCAGGCTGCACGATTGTCTTTTCGACGCACAACATGGCCTCGGTCGAAGAAATCTGCGACGAAATTGCGCTCATCAACCGCGCCAAGGTGGTGCTCACGGGAAACATCCGCGATGTGCGCGAGCAGTTTAAGGAAAATACTTTCCGCGTATGCGTAACCGGCAATTACGCGCCTGCGACGCACGGCCTGTATACGACGCTCTCCGAACGGAAAACGGACAACTACACGGAACTGATTGTCCGCAAAAACGGCGCCGACAGCAATTCGGCGCTGCTGCAGGCGCTGTCCCGGCAATACGAAATCCATCTCTTTCACGAAATACTGCCTTCCATGCACGACATCTTTGTGCGCGCCGTGAAGGATAACCACTAAACAGGAAATGATATGATGAGTAAGTTAAGTTTGATCGTACAAAAGGAATACATGCAGCGCGTCGGCAAAAAATCGTTCCTGCTGCTGACCTTCCTGATGCCCTTTTTATTTGCAGCCATGATGTTTGTGCCCGCATGGCTGGCTTCCGTCAAAAGCGGGAAGACGCGCCACATCGTCGTCATCGACAGGACGGGCAAATACGCGCCGCTGTTCGAAGATATGAATACGGATACGGACTCGTACCGCTTCCGGCACGGCGACGAATCGCCGGAAACATACCGCGCGGACGACAAGGAGGAAATCTTCGCCGTCCTGAGCATTACTTCCGACCTGTTGCAGCATCCCGACGCGGCAAAGCTGTATTCCGAAAAACAGATTCCCCAAGATTTGTCCTCCCTCGTCAACCGCGTGCTGACGAAGCGGATGGAACAGGACAAACTGGCCTCGTTCCGAATCCCCGGACTGGAAAAAATCGTCGAAGAAAGCCGCGTATCCTTCCACATACAGACCGTCAAGTGGAGCCGGGACGGCAGCGAGCACGCCTCTTCGGCGCTGATTGCACAACTGACGGGCACCATCTCCACGGTCATCATATATATGTTTATCCTGCTGTACGGCGCAATGGTGATGCAGGGCGTGATAGAGGAAAAAACGAGCCGCATTGTGGAAATAATGGTTTCGTCCGTCAGGCCTTTCGAACTGATGGCGGGCAAAATCATCGGCATCGGACTGGTAGGCCTGACGCAGATCGTGCTGTGGGGAATAATGATCGGCATTATGCTTGCCGCGGGCGGACTGTTTTTGCCCCCTTCGACGCAGGAATGGACGGCCGTTTTGCAGTCGTTCGATTTCGCCGAAACCATCTCTTACTTTATTATTTATTTCGCGGGCGGCTACCTTTTGTACGCCTCCGTCTTTGCCGCCATCGGGGCGGCGGTGAGCGCTCCCGAAGACACGCAGCAGTTTATGGCGCCGATTACGGTGCTGCTGGTATTCGCCATGTATGTAGGCATTTTCAGCGCAGGCAATCCCGACAGCGCCGTGGCGTTCTGGTGTTCGCTGATCCCCTTCACCTCGCCCGTAGTGATGATGATGCGCATCCCGTTTGAAGTCCCGCTGTGGCAAAAACTGCTTTCCGTTACCCTCCTGTTTGCCGCGGCAGTCGGCCTGACATATTTTGCGGCAAAAATATACCGCGTGGGCATACTGATGTACGGTAAAAAACCGCACCCGAAAGAAATGCTCAAATGGATCACTTTTAAGTGAAACGATTCCGGAGTAACACAACCGGCCTCCCGGGACGTCTCCAAGCCTTCGGCACGCAAAAAACGATGACTCGGAGCTAACTCCGAACGGCTCGGAGCTAACTCCGAATGACTTGGAGTTAACTCCGAACGACTCGGAGCTAACTCCGAACGGCTCGGAGTTAACTCCGAATGGCTTGGAGCTAACTCCGAACGGCTCGGAGCTAACTCCGAACGGCTCGGAGCTAACTCCGAATGGCTTGGAGTTAACTCCGAATGACTCGGAGTTAACTCCGAACGGCTCGGAGCTGACTCCGAACGGCGTCGCGGGGACGAAATTCCGTCCCGTGCCATCTATTTCCGCAGATTTCGCCGGATAAATTTATTCGTATTCGGAAAGTTCAATCCACCGGTCGGTCTTTCGCGCAATGGTGTCGATGATTTCGGCGATGCGCTGCGAACGGCGCGAGAGTTCGTCGACCGGCAGGTTGTCGCTCAAGGTAGTTGTCAGTTGCGCGCTTTCGCGCTCAAGTGCGGCGATTTCCGTTTCGAGCGATTCCAGTTCGATGCGTTCGCGGTACGACGGTTTTTTCCGTTCCTGTTTCGCCGTCCGTGCGCGAGGAGGTTCTTTTGCCGCCGGCGCGTCTTCTTTCTTTTTTTCGCGCTCGGCGTTTTCCTTCCATTCGCGGTATTGCGTGTAGTTGCCGGGGAAGTCCTGCACGTGCGCGTCGCCGTGAAAAACAAGGATGTGGTCTGCCACTTTGTCCATGAAATACCTGTCGTGCGACACGACGATCAGGCATCCCTTGAACGATTGAAGATATTCTTCGAGTACGTTGAGCGTGGCGATGTCGAGGTCGTTCGTCGGCTCGTCGAGCACAAGGAAGTTCGGATTGCGCATCAGCACCGTACAGAGGTACAGTCGCCGCTTCTCGCCGCCGCTCAGCTTGCGGATAAAATGATGCTGCCTGTCGGGCGTAAAAAGGAAATGATTCAGGAATTGCGATACGCTAAGCGTTTTGCCCTGCGCGAGCGTCACATATTCCGCAATATCCTGCACGGCGTCGATCACTTTCATATTGTCGTCGAACGCGAGTTCGTCCTGACTGTAATAACCGAAACGCACGGTTTCGCCGACGTCGAAATGTCCGCTGTCGGGCGGGATTTGTCCGGTCAGCATCCTGACAAAAGTAGATTTTCCCGTCCCGTTGTGTCCGACGATACCCAGTTTTTCGTAACGCGCAAACGTATAATTGAAATCATCCAGAATGTGCGTATCGCCGAAACGTTTGCAGACATTGACGGCTTCGAATATTTTGGAGCCGATGTAGGCCGATTCCATAAGCAGCCGCACGTCGCCCGCGTCCGGCTTCCGGCGTGCCTGCGCTTCCAGTTCGTGAAATGCGTCGACGCGATATTTGGCTTTCGTGCCGCGCGCCTGGGGCTGCCGGCGCATCCATTCAAGCTCTTTTCGCATCAGGTTGTGGGCGCGTTCGCTGTTCGCCCGCGCGGCGGAAAGGCGTTCGTCTCTCTTTTCCAGATAATAACTGTAATTTCCCTTGTAGCGGTAAAGCGAATGGTTGTCTATTTCGATGATTTCGTTGCAGATGCGATCGAGGAAATAACGGTCGTGCGTGACCATCAGCAGGCTGACGCCGGACTGGGTGAGATACGTTTCAAGCCATTCGATCACTTCGAGGTCGAGATGGTTGGTCGGCTCGTCCAGCAATACAAGTTCCGGCTCGCCGATCAGCACGTGAGCCAGCGCCACGCGCTTGGCCTGACCGCCGGAAAGCGTACCCATCATGGCGTCGAAACGGTCGATCTTAAGTTGAGAGAGTATTTGTTTTACTTTGCGTTCGTAGTCCCACGCCTTTTCGCCGTCCATGCGTCCGGCGATTGCTTCCAGTCGTTGCGCATCTTCGGAAGCGACGGCCGATTCGTATTCGGCAATGAGGCGCACCACGGGGTTTGTCGACGAGAAGCAGGCCTCCAGCACGGTCAGCTCGTCCGGATAACGGGGCGACTGCTCAAGGTATCCGACGCGGAGGTCGTTGCGAAACGTCACGCTTCCTTCGTCCGCGCTTTCTTTTCCTGCGACGATGCGCATCAGCGTAGTCTTGCCTGCGCCGTTTTTGGCAATCAGTCCTGTTTTTTGCTTTTGCGCAATCCCGAAAGTAATGTTTTCGAACAAAAGTAAATCGCCGTAGCGCTTGGTAAGACTGTCTACCTGCAGACAGGCGGTTTGGACGGGAGGCATGGCGTATTACCTGTTCTGTTCTTTCAGGATGACGTCGTGCGCGCCGCCTTCGACGATGCTGGTCGACGAGACGAGCGTGATACGTGCGTTTTGCTGCAACGTTTTGATGGAAGTGGCTCCGCAACTGCACATCGTCGCTTTGATTTTTCCCAGCGTCACGGCTATGTTGTCTTTCATTTTGCCGGCATAGGGGACGTAACTGTCGACGCCTTCCTCGAACTTGAGCAGTTCCGTTTCGCCCATATCGTATCGTTGCCAGTTATGCGCGCGGTTGGAGCCTTCGCCCCAGTATTCCTTGACGTAGTTGTTGCCGATGCGGAGCGTTTTCGTCGGCGATTCGTCGAAACGTGCAAAATAGCGTCCCATCATCAGGAAATCGGCGCCCATTGCCAGCGCCAGTACCATGTGGTAGTCGTGCACTAATCCGCCGTCGCTGCAAATGGGGATGTAGACGCCTGTTTTGCGACAATATTCATCGCGCGCCTGCACCACGTCTATCAGTGCGGTAGCCTGTCCGCGCCCGATGCCTTTCTGTTCGCGGGTGATGCAGATGGAACCGCCGCCGATGCCTACCTTGACGAAATCGGCGCCCGCGTCGACAAGGTAACGGAAGCCTTCGCTGTCGACCACGTTCCCCGCTCCGATAAGCGCCGCGTCGCCGTACTGCTGTCGCACCCATGCCAGCGTATCCTTTTGCCATTCGGAATATCCGTCGGAAGAGTCGATGCACAGCACGTCCGCCCCCGCGTCGATTAGTGCAGGGATGCGTTCCCGGTAATCGCGTGTGTTGACGCCTGCGCCGGCGAGCAGCTTTTTAGTCTTGTCCGACAATTCTTCGGGATTGTTGCGATGGCTGTCGTAGTCCTTGCGGAAAACGAAATATACCAGATGCCCGTTGTGGTCGATGATGGGCAGCGCATTGAGTTTGTGCTCCCACAATATCCGGTTGGCCTCGCCGAGCGGGATGCCCGCCTGCCCGTATATCAGTTTGGCAAACGGCGTCATGAAGTCTTTCACCTTCATGCTTAAGGGATCTTTCTCGATGCGATAGTCGCGGCTGGTGACGATGCCGGCCAGTTTCCCGTTCGACGTACCGTCTTCCGTTACGCCGATCGTCGAGTGCCCCGTCGCTTCCGCCACTTTGATTACGTCGGCCAGCGTCTGTTCCGGCCTGACATTCGCATCGCTTATTACGAATCCGGCCTTAAACTTCTTTACTTTCCGCACCATCTCCGCCTGTTCGTCGATGGGCTGCGAACAGTAGATGAACGAAAGCCCCCCGTTGCGCGCCAGCTCGATGGCCAGCTCCGTGCCGGAAACGGACTGCATGATTGCCGATACGAACGGGACATTCAACTCGATAGCCGGCGTTTCGCCGGCTGCGTGCCTGACAAGAGGGGTTTTCAAATTTACGTCGGACGGGATACATGCTTTGGTTGTGAGACCGGGGAGTAATAGATATTCTCCAAAAGTTCTGGATACGTCATTCAAGTATATTGCCATATATCTGCTTTTTTACGGGACAAAAGTACGAAAAATTTGCGTAAATCACGATTCGCCGGCATCCTTTTCCGCGACAGGTCGACATGCCGACGGTCGTCGAAAGCATACGAATAGCAGGAATTATGGTCGGACGACGGAACAAACAGCCCGTTTCCGGGAAAAAACTCATGTGAGGATTCCGGCGCTTTTCACGACCCGGAAGTCCTTCCGCACGGACGACGGCGATTTCCGGTCGATTGAGGTATCATATCCGAATACATTTTCGGGAATTGAAGAAAAAGCAGTATTTTTGCCTCCAAATCGACAAACAGATGAAAAAAGTATTTCTTGGAATAGACCATCCGGCAATTGCAGCCGAAGATGCGGACGCATTGAGCAAATGGTATTGCGACGTATTGGGTTACGAAGTATATGCACGTACCGACAAACCCGTTTATCTTGTCAAAGCGCCCGACGGAACGCTTATCGAAATCATGCCCGAAGACGGCTCCGCCCGCCCGGCGCGCAATACCTGCACTCCCGGCTGGTCGCATCTGGCGCTGCGCGTATCGGACTTTGAGGCGGCTGTGGCTGCGCTGGACAGGCACGGCGTCGCGTGGGAAGGCGCCGAGTTCGAAGCCGTAGGCGGAGGACGTATCCGCAACTTCACCGACCCCGAAGGCAACCTGTTGCAGATCGTGCAACGCTGAAACGCAGTAGCGCAATAATTCCGCACTATGCCGCTAAACTTGCCGGAAAAGATTCCCGCCATTGACCTGCTGAAGAAGGAGCATATCTTTGTGATGGGCGCACTGCGTGCATCGGAACAGGATATTCGCCCTCTTCGCGTCGTGGTGTTGAACCTTATGCCCTTGAAGATTACGACCGAGACAGACCTGATTCGCCTGTTGAGCAATTCGCCGTTGCAGGTGGAACTGGTATTTATGAAAATCAAGGGGCACCGGCATAAAAACACTCCCGTCGAACACATGCAAGCCTTCTACAAGGATTTCGACGAAATCGGAAACGACTGTTTCGACGGAATGATCGTCACCGGAGCGCCCGTAGAACAGATTCGTTTCGAAGACGTAACTTACTGGCACGAATTGACCGGAATATTCGAATGGGCACGCACCCATGTGACCTCTACACTATATATATGCTGGGCGGCGCAGGCAGGATTATATCACTTCTACCGTATACCCAAATACGACTTGCCGGAAAAAATGTTCGGCATCTTCAAGCATCGGATCAATACCCCGTATCAATCCGTTTTCCGCGGATTCGACGACGAATTTTACGTCCCTCACAGCCGCCATACCGAGATACGGAAAGCCGACATCCTGAAGGCGCCCGAACTGAAACTGCTCTCCGAAAGCGAAGAAGCCGGCGTATACATGGTCATGGCGCGCGGCGGACGCGATTTTTTCATTACCGGACATTCGGAATATGCGCCGAATACGCTTCACGACGAGTACATGCGCGACTTGCGCAGAAACCGGCCCATCGCAATGCCCGTCAACTACTATCGGGACGACAATCCCGACAATCCGCCCGTCGTGCGCTGGCGTTCGCACGCAAACCTGCTCTTCACCAACTGGCTGAACTACTACGTCTATCAGGAAACGCCGTACAGGATTGACGACATCCCGAAACTGGGTGATTTGGGAACCGTACACGAATGACGCGCAATCGCGCCGCTTCCGGTCTCATTGCATATAATTCCCTGCCTTAAAAACCGCCTCCGAACCTCAATATTCCGAATCCTTATCACGTGAGTCGGACGTATGAAAAGGTTTAAAAAAAAGCGGTCAACAATGCCGGAAGCGCTGATTTACCCCAATATAACTCCTCATCCCTTACCGAGCCGCCCGACAGACGGGAAAAGGCTTCTATAATCCGCCCGGAAATATTTCCGCGCCGTCCTAAGAGGGCTTGATTTTAGTCGCATGAGGATGCCGAACCACGATATGGGCAGCGAAAACAAAGAAAAGTTCCTGCGCATAAACGGTGCGGTCATCGCATAAGTCGAAATTGCGCGTATAAATGCGGAAAGAATCATATATACTTTATTTTTTTTCTCAATGATATACGCTTTTATGTTTTCCGACGTTATAAACCCAAAGAAAACAGTCTAATGATTGAATATTTAAAAGGCGAGATTGCAGCACTTTCGCCCGCGCGAATGATTCTGGAATGTAACGGTATAGGTTATGAACTGCATATTTCATTGATCACGTACAGCGCATTCCGGGATCGGAAGGAGGCAAAAGTATACATATATGAAATATTCAGGGAGGATGCACACTTGTTGTATGGCTTCGAGACGCACAGGGAGCGGGAATTGTTTCTGTTACTGACTTCCGTATCGGGCGTCGGCCCCAACACGGCGCGAATGATTTTGTCGTCTCTCCCTCCCTCCGAGCTGGTAGAGGTCATTGCTTCGGGTGATGAAAAAAACCTGACTCTGATAAAGGGAATAGGCTCCAAAACAGCCCAGCGCATCATTGTCGATTTAAAAAACAAAGTAAAGGCCATCGAAGAGAAAACGGGCAGGACGCCCGTGTCGCGGCGTTCCGAAGCGGCCGACGAAGCCGTTGCGGCGCTGGTCATGCTCGGTTTCCAGAAAGTTGCTTCGCAAAAGGCGGTTGATTCCGTTATGAAAAAATCGACGGACGTTACGGTTGAACAGATTATTAAAACAGCGCTCAAAATACTCTGATGAAAAGGCGGTTTAAATTTGTAATCATCCTCTCCGGATTGATTTTGTTCAGCGCCGCCATGCCTGCTCTGAACGGAAATTTCACTGCCTCCATCGCATTTCAGGTATCCGAAACGCCGCCCGTGGTTGAAGATACTATTCCCAAAACGCGCTATCCGGTGGCAAAGACGGTGCCGGAAGAATACGGGGATTTGACAAAAAAATTGCCGGCCGACCTGCAAGACCCGGAAAACATCAAGACTACGGTCGAATACGATCTGCATTCGGGCATGTACATCGTCCGCACACGTGTCGGCGACATGGAAATCGAAACGCCGCTCACGCTGACGCCCGAAGAATACCGGGATTACAGTATGCAGGAATCCATGCGCGCCTATTACCACGCAAAGAATGAAGAGAATTTCCGCAACCGGATGGACGGGACGTTCAACCCGATGGATATGCAGTTCAATATCCCCGGCGCCGACAAATATTTCGGGCCGGGAGGCGTGCGCATCAAATCGCAAGGCTCGGCAGAAGTGATTATGGGACTGAAATCGACAAGCACCAAAAATCCGTCGCTGCCCGAACGTTCGCGTAACAGGACGTTCTTCAATTTCGACACGAACATGCAACTGAACATGCAGGGAAACGTCGGGACAAAAGTCAATGTCGGAATAAACTATAACACGGAATCGTCGTTCAGTTTCGACGCCACCCGCATGAAGCTGGCTTACAGTGGCGAGGAAGATGAAATACTCAAAGTGCTGGAGGGCGGCAACGTAAGCCTGAGCACGGGCAACTCTCTGATTCGCGGCGGCGCGGCGCTGTTCGGCATCAGGTCGGAACTGCAGTTCGGGAAACTGCACGTAAATGCACTTCTGGCGCAACAGGAATCCGAGAGCCAGACCGTCTCGACCAAGGGCGGCGCACAGACGAAAAATTTCGAGCTGCGAATAGACGAATACGACGAAAACCGTCACTTCTTCCTCGCCCACTATTTCCGCGACCATTACGACACGGCTATGCTTAAACTGCCGCACATCGCCTCGCCCGTGAAAATCAACCGTATCGAAGTATGGATTACCAACAAGCGCAGCAGTTATGACCAGTCGCGCAACATCGTGGCGTTTGCCGATCTGGCCGAGTACAAACATATTTTTAATCCGCAATTCCAACCGTCGGGATCGCTGCAAGTGCCGTACAACGGCGCCAACACGCTTTACCGGACGATTACGGAAGACTATCCCGGCGCGCGCATAATCAGCAGCGTTTCCCAGACATTCAACGATGTCCTCGACGGCGGCGCCGATTACGAAAAAATCGAAAGCGCACGCCGCCTCGACTACTCCGAGTATTCCTTCAATCCGCAACTGGGCTACATCTCGCTGAACGCCCAGCTCCAGCCGGACGAAGTACTGGCTGTTGCATTCGAATATATCTATGGAGGGAAAGTGTTTCAGGTAGGAGAATTTTCGACCGACAATACGGAGAATACAAGCCGGTGCCTGTACGTCAAACTGCTTAAAGGTACCGGCATGTCGCCTGCCATGCCGTTTTGGGACTTGATGATGAAAAACGTCTATGCCCTTCGCGACAATAACGGTGTGCCGGCCAACCACGTGCAGAAAGACCGTTTCAAACTGGATATTATGTACCGGAGCGATACCATAGGTACCAGCGTCAATTACATTCCCGAAGGAAACATTGCCAACCAAATTTTACTGCGCGTCATGAACCTCGACCGGCTTGATGCAAACAACGAACCTTATCCGAACGGTTTCTACGACTTTGTGGAAGGCTACACCATATTGCCTAACAGCGGCCGGATTATTTTCCCCGTCGTCGAGCCATTCGGTTCCCACCTGCGCAAAGCGATTGGGAACAATGCCGTTGCCGACAAATACGTGTTTCAGGAACTGTATGATTCCACATTAACCATAGCCAAACAAATTGCCGAAAAAAACAAATTTATCCTTCGCGGCGAATACAAGGCGTCGTCGTCGTCCGAAATTCTACTCAACGCAAACAACGTAGCCCGCGGCTCGGTAGTAGTCACGAGCGGGGGAAGGACGCTGGCGGAAAACGTGGACTACACGGTCGATTACATCTCCGGCATCGTTACGATCCTGAACGAAAACATCATTGCCACCAACAGCCCTGTCCAAGTCTCGCTCGAAAACCAGTCCATGTACAGTATGCAGCGTAAAACGATGATGGGATTGGACTTGAACTACGAATTTTCGAAAAATTTCAACCTCGGAGCAACCATCATGCACCTCTCCGAAATGCCCATGACAACAAAAACCGCACTGGGCAGCGAGTCGATAAAAAATACGCTCTGGGGCACCAACATTGCGTACAGGAGTGAAAGCCAGTGGCTCACCAACATGGTCGACAAATTGCCGCTGATAAACCTGACCCAGCCAAGCCAAATTACTTTTAACGCCGAATTTGCGCATCTTATAGCCGGACACTACGAAAGCGAATATACGGGAAAACACTCGTACCTGGATGATTTCGAATCGACTCAAAGCAATTTCGACCTGCTCAATCCATACCCGTGGGCGCTGGCAAGCGTGCCCTACGACAATTCCGCCAACGCGCTTTTTCCCGAAGCCGCGCTGGTTAACAACATCAACTACGGCAAAAATCGCGCCCTGCTTGCATGGTACTATATCGACGGACTGTTCACGCGGAAAAATTCGTCCCTCCGCCCGTCGCATATCACCGAAAACGACATTTCCAACCACTACACCCGCGCTGTCAGCTACGACGAACTGTTCCCGAAAAAAGAACTTGTCTACAACGAAAACAATTCGCTGTATGTACTTAATTTGGCTTTCTACCCAAATGAGAGAGGGCCATACAACCTCGACGCGACGAACATCAATTCCGACGGCACGCTGTCCGGTCCCGAAAAACGCTGGGGAGGCATGATGCGCCGCATCGAACAAAGCGATTTCGAAGTCGCAAACATTGAATACATAGAGTTCTGGATGATGGACCCGTTCATCTACAACAGAGAAACGGCAACGGGGGGCGATCTTTACTTCAACCTCGGCGAAATATCGGAAGATATTCTCAAGGACGAAAAGAAATTCTTCGAAAACGGTTTGCCTGTCAACGGCGACCTGTTGCAGGTGGACACGACCGTGTGGGGGAAAGTGCCGCGCCAGCAGAGCACGGTCTATGCCTTCGATAATACGGCAGGCACACGCGTCATGCAGGATGTCGGGCTGAACGGCCTCTCCAGTGAAGAGGAGAAAGCGTTTCCCGTTTACCGAACATACCTCGAACAACTGCGAAACAAACTTGCTCCCGAAGTCGTATCCGTAATGATGAACGACCCCTACTCGCCGTTCAATGATCCCGCAGGAGATAAATATCATTATTTCAGAGGTTCCGACTTCGACCGCGAACAGGCGGACATCCTCACCCGCTACAAGCGGTATAACGGCACGGAAGGCAACTCCACCGCCTCGGAAGATTCGCCGGAACGCTACGATGTTTCGGCAAAAATGATTCCCGACGTAGAAGACCTGAATCAGGACAATACCCTGAACGAAAACGAAAAATATTACGAATACAAAGTCTCCATCCGTCCCGGAAACATGGAAGTGGGACAGAACCACATCGTCAACAAGCGCACCAAAGAAGTCCGGCTGGAAAACGGCATGAGGGAAAACGTCACCTGGTATCAGTTCAAGATTCCCGTCAAGGAATATCTGCGTAAAATCGGCGCCATTCAGGACTTTAAGACCATCCGTTTTATGCGCGTATACATGACCGGATTTCGTGAGGCAACCATCCTCCGCCTCGGCACATTTGCCCTTGTCCGCGGCGAATGGCGTACTTACACATACGACCTGTCGAATGCCCTCGTTTCGGACGGCAGGCTGGATGTTACTTCTATCAATATCGAAGAAGACGGCGACCGCGAGCCGGTCAATTACGTGCTTCCTCCCGGTGTGACGCGCATGATTGACCCGAGCCAGTCGCAACTCGTGCAGCAAAACGAACAGGCTCTCTCGCTCAAGGTTTCCAATCTCGGATCGCAGGACGCAAGGGCGATATACAAAACAACATATTATGATTTGCGCCGGTACAAACGCCTGCAACTTTTTGTCCATGCCGAAAAACTGATTTCCGAAAATGCAACCGAACTGAACAACGGCGAATTGTCGGTATTCATGCGGTTAGGCTCGGACTATAAAAACAACTACTACGAATACGAAGTTCCGCTGAACCTTACGCCTCCGGCGCCGCCCGGAGGCTATCGCGACAATACAACGGACAGAACGGTCGTTTGGCCGCAGGAAAACATGATTGATTTCAATGTCGACGTACTGACAGATCTGAAACTCAAACGAAATCGCGCCAAACGCATCGGAGAGAATAATGTAAGCTATCATACGGTGTTTTCGGACTATGACCCCGACAATACGCGAAACAAAATAAGCGTCGTCGGTAATCCCAGTCTCGCCGAAGTAAAAACCATCATGATTGGTATACGCAACAACTCCAAAGATGTCAGAAGCGGCGAAATATGGGTTAACGAATTGCGCCTGACCGATTTTGACGAAAGCGGCGGATGGGCGGCCAACGGAAACCTGCATGTAGCCCTGTCCGATCTTGGAACCGTCAACGCAAGCGGACGGATCGAAACGGCCGGATTCGGCGGACTGGATCAATCCATCGGCCAGCGCAGCATGGACGACTATACTCAATACACCGTTGCCGCCTCCGTACAGTTGGGCAAGTTCTTCCCGGAAAAGGTAAGAGTAAACCTTCCCCTATATTATTCCGTGTCCAGAGAAACCATATCACCTCAATATACTCCGCTGGATCAAGACATCAAACTGAAGGATGCGCTGAACGCCGTAACAACCAAAGCCGAAAAAGATTCCATCAAAAGTTTCTCACAAAACCAGTCGACCATAAGAAGTTTTGCACTTAACAACGTAAGTCTGGATGTAAGAAGTAAGACTCCAATGCCTTACGATCCGGCCAATTTTTCGTTTTCGTATGTATTCAATGAAAATAAACTTACCAATCCCGAAACTGCCTACGAGACAACCCAAAACTATCAGGGAAATTTCGGATATAGCTACACTCCCTATTTCAAGCCGTTCACGCCTTTTGCCAAGATAGAGAAAAATAATGCGTACACGCGATATATAAAGCAATTATCGCTCAACTATCTACCGTCGAACGTTACGTTCCGGTCTTCGCTGTTGCGCAATTACTACGAAATGCAATTGCGCGACCTTTCCAATCCGGGCGCGCCGACATCCGGCGGGCTGTTGTCGCTCAACCATCAGTTCTACATGGATCGCGCATTCAGCATACAGTGGAAACTGCTGAACAATCTTGGAATAGATTTCAATTCAGGCACAAACGCACGCATTGAAGAACCGCGTATACAAGTCAACCGAAAACTGAATCCCGACGCTTATCAGGTATGGAAAGACTCTGTAATAAAAAGCATCTACGATCTCGGAACTCCTTTGGCTTACGACCAGCAATTGTCCATAACCTACTCTCCGCCATTTCAAAACATAGCCATTCTCGATTGGGTGAACGCCAATTTATCCTACATTGCCGCATACAACTGGGAAAAAGGCGCTTTTATCGACGAAAGCATTGAGTACGGAAACACCATCAAGAATCAGACTCAACTCAGTTTGCAAGCCGGTGTAAACTTGCTAAGTCTCTACAACAAAGTGCCGTATTTGAGAAAAATAAATCAGAAATTCGCTTCGGTAGCAGTAGACCGACGCATCCGCGACAACAGAAGGGAAAAGAAAAACGCAAAGTTTGAAACGACGGTTCAACTCAGCCCCGACAGCGGAGTGATTGTCTCGCATGGCATGATGATGCAGAAAATTCGCGTCACAGCCCGTCGCGATTCGGACAGCACGGTATATCGCGGCCTCAAATTCAAGGCGCTTGATTATTCACGCATACGTATCCTGAACAAAGATTCCATCAAAATCAAACTGACGATATATCCCGGTCCGCCTCCGACAGAAAGTTTATTTACGAAAGTGGGCGAATACAGCACACGCTTCCTGATGATGCTGCGCCGCGTCAATATCAATCTCACTCAATCTGATGGAATGATGCTTCCGGGCTTCAGACCTGTAATAGGCGACTGGAACGGACAAGCCGGTACCCCGTTTGGAAATGCGCCGGGATGGAGATTCGCATTCGGCGGGGTAGGAGAAAGTTTCGTAAAGGAAGCCGCCAATAATAACTGGCTGATAATGAACGGAGATAATATCATGCCTGCCAGTATTAACCACACAATGACAGTCAATGCCACTGCTACGCTGGAACCTGCCGCAGGTTTGAAAATCGAACTGAACGGCACGCGAAACGATATGCGCGATACGGACATACAATATATGTATGCAGGAATGCCCACAACTTATGGAGGTACATTTTCGATGACCACCATCGCTTTCGGCGGCATGTTATCGAGCGGAGGAAGCGTCAAAAACGGCTACGCATCCAAGACGTTCAACGAATTTCTGGAAAACCGCAACATCATTACATCGCGGCTCGAAGCGCAATATGCTCACTCGACCTACCCTGCGTACGGATTTATGGAAGGGCATCCGCAGGCAGGGCAACCCTATAATCCCGCAATGGGTGTCAGGCAAAATTCGTCCGACGTACTGATCCCGGCGTTCATTGCCGCGTACACGGGTAAAGATCCTAAAAAGACAGGATTATCTATTTTCCCGTCTGTTTTAGGTATGTTGCCCAACTGGAGGGTTTCGTACGACGGACTGATTCAACAACCGTTCGTCAGAAAACATTTCAAGTCTGTGGTAGTCAGTCATACATACAGATGCCTCTACAATGTCGGCGGATACACTTCGTTTCTCAACTGGGTTGACGCCGGCAACGGACTGGGCTTTGCCGGTTCGCTCGACGGCCAGCCGATTCCGTCGTCGGCATACGACATCGCAACTGTCAGTCTCACGGAAAGTTTTGCGCCGTTGATCGGAATAGACGCTACTTTCAATAACAATGTGACAATAGGAACAAAACTTGCAAGAACGCGCAATATCAACCTGAATATCTCGTCGTTTCAAATCGTCGAAACTTTTTCAAACGACCTCTCCGTAAGTCTGGGATACAAATATGCCGACTTCAACAGAGTTTTGAAAATGAAGAAGAAGGAAAACTTCAACAATGACTTGACCGTGCGTCTCGACTTGACGGAACGCAAGAACCAGTCGCTCATACGCAAAATCGAAGACGGATATACACAGCTTACCCAGGGCGCACTGGTACGTAATGTCCAACTATCGGCGGATTATGCTTTCAGCAAAGCCGTAACGATAAGGGCATTTTATGACCTTCAAGTTAATAAACCATTGGTTTCAAGCGCGTCATATCCCACTTCAAATTCCAGCTACGGTATTAGTTTACGCATGTCTCTGGCGCAGTAAAATATTTCCCCGCGTAAAAAGAAGTTTTTTTAAAAAAAATGAGCACAAGTCCAAAATAATTACTTACTTTGCGCCTTCATGAGGAAATGAAGCCTCATATTAATGGAATAGATTATGATGGAACAAGAAACTAACCTGCCCAACGAAACTTGTGAGGTAAAAGGCACCGCTCAGGCAGAGAATGCTCAGACTTTGAAAAAACGTCAGGAAGAAACAGCCGAAATTGAAGTTAATGATCGGGAAACAATCGCTTCAAGTCAAGAAGAATGTGTTCTCCCTGAGGAAACATGCGAAAACCGAACAGAAGAAACCGTCGACGAATTGGACGTCCGGGAAACAATCGCTTCAAGTCAAGAGGAATGTACTCTCCCGAAGGAAACATGCGAAAACCAAACGGAAGAAACCGTCGACGAATCGGACGTCCGGGAAACAATCACTTCAAGTCAAGAGGAATGTACTCTCCCGAAGGAAACATGCGAAAACCAAACGGAAGAAACCGTCGACGAATCGGATGTCCGGGAAACAATCGCTTCAACTCAAGAGGAATGTACTCTCCCGAAGGAAACATGCGAAAACCAAACGGAAGAAACCGTCGACGAATCGAATGACGCTTGGGTAACAACCGATTCAAGTCAGGAAAAATGTACTCTTCCGGAAGAAACGAGTGAAAACCGGAAAGAAGAGACGGAGACGGTCGATGAATCCGACACCGGGGAAACAACCGCTTCAAATCGGGAGGAATATGACTCTCCTGAGAAAACGGCAGAAGAACCCGTTATGCAAGAACTTCCCTCTTCGCCTGATAATTTCTGCGGAGATTTGCAGGAGGCAATAGAAGTGGGCGCCGTCGGTATGCTCGGCAAGTTGGATATTATCGGCAAATTAGTAGAAATCAACAAGAATGTGGATCGAATCTCCCGCGAACAAGTCGACAAACTTAAGCAAGCATACTACCGAATCATAAAAGCCGAAAACGACGAACTGAAAAAAATATTTGTAGAAAACGGAGGAGACGAGGCCGATTTTGAATCCCCTGAAGACGAAACAGGACAACAGTTCAAAGACCTTTACGCCGAATATAAACAGAAAAAGGCCGTTTCATACGAAAAGGAAGAAAAGCAAAAAGAAGAAAACTACGTGCATAAACTGCAACTGATAGACCGCTTGCAGTTATTGATCGAAAGTCAGGACGATTTCAATAAACGCTACAACGAGTTTAAGGAAATACAGCAGAAATGGAAAGAATACGATCCTATTCCGCAAGAATACGCCAGAGATTTGTGGCGCAAATATCAACTTCATAATGAACGTTTTTACGATCTGATAAAAATAAACAACGAATTTCGCGATTACGATTTCAAGAAAAACCTGGAATTGAAAACAACGCTCTGCGAAGCAATAGAAAAACTGGCGGACGAGCCTGATGCCGTTTCGGCCTATCACCAGTTGCAAAAATTGTTTCACCAGTGGCGGGAAATAGGGCCGGTGGCGAGAGAATATCGCGAAACCTTATGGGCGCGTTTCAAAGAGGCGTCGACTGTGATTAACCGAAAACATCAGGCGCATTTTGAAATGTTGAAATCCGTGGAGGAAGAAAACCTTACAAAAAAAACAGCCCTCTGCGAAAAAGTAGAGTCCATTGATTTTGAATCGTTGAAAACCCTCAAAGATTGGGATAGAAAAACCAGGGAAGTTATCGACATGCAAAAAAATTGGCGTACAATCGGTTTTGCCACGAAAAAGTACAATACAAAAATTTTCGACCGTTTCCGCAAAGCCTGCGACGCCTATTTCGAGAAAAAAGGGGTGTTCTACAAATCCTTTAAGAAAGAATTGGAGAGTAACCTGCAACTGAAATACGAACTGATAGCAAAAGCCGAGGAGTTGAAAAACAGTTCCGAATGGAAGGAAACAAGTAAAAAATTAATCGAACTTCAAGCCCAATGGAAAAACATCGGCCCTGTCGCGCATAAACATGCCGAAGTCGTTTGGCAGCAGTTCATCTCGGCATGCGACTATTTCTTCGAACAGAAAAACAAGGCGCTGTCGTCGAACAGATCGGAAGAGATTGCCTGCCTCGACACTAAACGATTGCTGATAAAAAAAATCAGCGCTATCGACGAAAACCTTTCGACGGAAGAAGCGCTGCTGCAATTGAAACTGCTCATTGCCGAATGGAATACGGTCGGCCATGTGCCTTTTAAAGAAAAAGACAAGATTTACAAAGCTTTCCGCGAAGCCGTAAACAGCCAGTACGAACGCCTGAATGTGGCGCAGACAGACCGGCGAATACAACAATCCCGCACAGACATGCCCGATAACAAAGACAGAAACCGTTTACGCAATGAACGAGACAGACTGATGAGGATGTATGACAGAATAAAAAGCGAGTTGCAGACGTACGAAAACAATGTCGGCTTCCTCAACATATCTTCAAAAGGCGGAGGCAATCTGCTGAAAGAAATGGAAAACAAAATCGAACGGTTGAGAGAAGAAATGTTGCTGACGGTAAAAAAAATAGACGCTATCGACGAAAACTTAGAAGACTGACATCCGTTTTCGCACCATCAACAGTGACTTTTTAGTTGACCTGCATCTTTACGAATGAAAAATAACATTTTGATTGTATGCGCTTTGTTTTTGACTCTGATGAGACTGGAAGCGCAAAATAACTGGACTATTACCGGGCGCGTGCTGGAAGAAGGCTCCGGAGAAGCAATGGCGGCGGCGAATGTGTCACTGTATTCGACGGATTCAACGCTGATTGTCGGCGTTTCGACGGATGCCGACGGAATATTTTCGCTCAAGACAACGCGCGGAGGAGATTGTTTCATGTCCGTCACTTCGATGGGTTACGCGCAACAGCGATTTGATTTCGCGCTAAGCAACGACAACAGAAACATAATACATACAGACATCCTGCTGCGCCTGTCGGACGTGGAACTGTCGGAAGTCGAAGTCGTTGCCCGGCGTCGACCGATGATCTACAAACTCGACCGGAAAGTGATTGAAGCGTCGGGATACATCTCCGCTTCGGGCGGAACGGCCATTGACATCCTCGAACAGACGCCGTCGATGAGGGTAAGCGCAGACGGTGAACTCACGTTCCGCGGCAGTTCCGGGTTCAAGGTGTACATCGACGGCAAACCCTCGATGACGGACGGCAGCGATGCCTTGCGACAAATTCCGGCCGGACAGATAGAAAACATCGAAATCATCAGCGCTCCTTCGGCGCGAAACGAAGCCGACGGCATTGCCGGCATCATCAACGTAAACACAAAAAAACAGTCGAACAACGGCTGGAGCGGAATGGTCAACGCAATGGCCAGCACGGTAGAGTCGCGTAACATCGACTTTCTCACCTCATACAAAAACAATAAACTTCGCTGGCAGACTTCGGGCGAAACTTCGCGACGATATTTGGTCAGCGACTTCGACCAGTGGAAACATATCGACGTGAACGACACACTGACGACGACGCACGCCGTCGGCGAACGAAAAAGTTTCGTAGACATGTACGCTCTCCGAAGCGCACTGGACTTGCTCCGCGAGAAAACCACCTGGTCGGCGGCTCTGGAATCGCGATACCGCATACGTAACAGAGGCGGTCGACTGCATTACGACGACTCGTTCCGCTCGAACGCAACGGGCGAGGAATCAACCGTCTCGTACGACGGACACGACTACGTCCGGCTGCACGATTTGACGCTCCGGGGAGACGTCGGCTTTGAGCATCGCTTCACCAACGACGGGCACAAGCTCTCCGGTTCGTTCTTCGCCTTCTACGAACACGACGCGATGGAGTTTTTCTACACCGACCTGTTCGACGCACAGGGCAACCGCGCGCAGGGACATCGCGCCTGGGAACACGAATACCGCCTGACGGCGCAGGGAAATCTCGATTATGTGCTGCCGCTGAACAATAAAAACGGCCGGTTCGAAGCCGGGTATTATTTTTTCACCTACACCGAAGACGGCGACTACACGATCGATTTCTACAACCCCGCGCAGGGCGCGTTCGAACGGCGCGACGATTTGTACAACCGGTTTGTGTTTCGGCGCGATATTCACGCCCTGTATTCGATGCTGTCGCACACATACGCCAAATTCGGTTATCAGATTGGTTTAAGGGGAGAATTTATTCATCGCACGCTCGAAAACAACGTGGCCTGGGCGCAACATGTATGGGACAAGTTCGACCTGTTTCCGTCGGCGCACCTCTCGTATTCGCTCAACGAAAACAACCGCCTGAACCTCGGCTACTCGCGCCGGATTACGCAGCCGCAACTGTTTTACATGGAACCATACGTCGTATACGTCGATTACTACACCGCACAGTGCGGAAACCCACGGATTCGTCCGGAGTATACCAACTCCATCGAACTGACGTGGAACAGGACGATGGGCGAACATTCCGCCGCCGCCACCCTCTTCCACCGCCGCCGCACGGACAAGATCGAGCGCGTGCGCGTGCCTTACCACACGGGCGTGACGCTCGACTCGATGGCCAACGTGGGAAACGACTATTCCACAGGCGCAGAACTCGCCGCCACGCTGCAAATCGCAAAATGGTGGAACACGGACGTCAACGGAAACCTGTTTTACTACACCATCGACAACGAATACAAGGTAGACGACGCGAAAAGCCTGAACTGGCAACTCGCCCTCAACCACAACTTCGACATCGGCAAAAACACACGCATGAGGCTTGAAGGATACTTCGTAGGCCCCTCGGTAAGCACGCAGGGACGGGTCGACGAGTTCTTCTACCTCAACTTCACGATACGCCGCCTGATGTTCGACCGCTGCCTGTCGGCAGCGCTGAACGTGCGCGACGTGCTCTCGACCGCCAAATACGTCGATACGAAAACCGGCGTCGACCTCGACTCCAAAACACGCATATATCCCCGTTCGCCGCTGTTCACTCTCTCGCTGAGCTACACGTTCAACAATTTCAAATCGCAACGCGGTGAAGGCAAAACAAATCACGACCTGTTTGAAGGAACAAACCGCTGATTCGATAACCCGGAAAATCCCAAATACCGAACATTTTGCGCAACTCGGCGCAACGCTTTGCACATTGTGGACTCACACGAAATGCACCTAAGCTTCGGCCACCTATACACGCAATACTACCGGCGGTCGCTACGCTTCGTCAAATCATACATCAGAGACGAAATGGCCGCCGAAGACATCGTATCGGAAACGATGATACGCCTCTGGAATACGCTCGAAAAAGAAACGGTAGCACATCCCCAGGCGCTCCTGCTGTCCATGCTGAAACACGCGGCGCTAAACTACCTGAAGCATCAGAACGTCCGGCGCGAAGCAATGGAAAACATATCCGCCCTGATGACGGACGACCTGAAATATCGCATCGACACGCTCGAAGCCTGCAACCCCGAAGAAATCTATTCCACCGAAATCACCCAAATCGTCGCACACACGCTCTCCTCCCTCCCACGCCGTACACGCCGCATCTTCGAATTGAAACGCTACGACGCCTTAACGGTAAAAGAAATCGCCGACTCGCTCTCCCTGAAACCAAAGACAATCGAATACCACCTCGCCAAAGCCATCAAAAAGCTGCGCGCAGCGCTCAAAGACTATCTCCCTCTCTTCTGAACCGCTCACCGAACGCCACACACGACAAATATCACCGCCCGGCCGAAAAAACCGAACGCGCAACCGCAAGGTTCAAAAACCAAAAAGCACGTTTGACGGAACCAAAGCGCCTGCAACAAAACCATAGCCATCGGCGGAGCCAAAGCTTTCTCCACCTTCTACGGATACTACATACTCGAAGCCCCGGCTAAGGACGACCGAAAACAGCCGGCCACAGACATTATCCCCCAATACCGGAGAGCAATGATCAATCTCGGCGCCACAACCTTCCGTTCCTTCCCCACCCCATACGGTATCATAAAGATAAGCCACCGAAAGACGCCCGGCAACCACAAAATCATCACCCGCGTAGATGCCCCCAAACAAATAAAAGTGATCAAGTAAATGTCGACGCTCCATTCCGGTATCCGTAAAGGCAAAATGTTAAATTAAAATTCGAATTTCACAAACTCAAATTCGAATTTCAAGAACTCAAATTCGAATTTCATAAACTCAAATTCGAATTCCATGAACTCAAATTCGAATTTCACAAACTCAAATTCGAATTCCATAAACTCAAATTCGAATTCCATAAACTCAAATTCGAATTCCACGAACTCAAATTCGAATTCGAAAACCCCGAACGCGCGTCCGAAAAACCCGGACGCGCAAAAGAAGTTTGCTTACAGACAACTGTATACCATATAATTACAACATTAAAAACGAAAAGAACAGCAGTATGAAAAAATCAATCATGTGTTACCTTTGCGCGTGCATATCCATCCTGATGTACGGGCAATCACCGCAGGAATATCTCAAACGGATGCAGGCATTGCTGCCCGAAGCGCCCGAATGGACGGAATGGCAGAAGCGCACGGACGATACGCAAGGAAAAATCATAGACTGGGTAAGGAAAAACTTTTGAACCGCGAAGCGGCGCGGCATCGCAGCCTGCGGAAGCGGCCGCCGGCTGCGATGCTGCAATATCGGGATCTGTCTCTATCCGTTTCGCGCAGCTTGCCGGTTAAGAATGTGCGCCGCGCCGGTAAGGCGTTCGTTCCTGAACGCCGCCGTCCTTACGCGTCGCGCCGGATGTGGCGCCCGATTTCAGGCTGTGCCCGGCGCGCATCTCCGGCGCAGCGGGCGAAAGGCTGCCGACGGCGCACAGTCCGTCGCGCGACAGACGTGCATACAGGTTTTCCCACGCCCGGTCTGTCGCCGTATCTTCGTATTCTTCCGTCATAATATTCGTCTGTAATATTTTTCAATTTCGTGTTTCAGTTGCCGGGAGGCTTTGGTCATTTCGGCTTCGACCGTTTTGATCGAAATGACGAGCTTCTCCGCTATTTCGCCGTATTTGCGCCCTTCCATGCGGTGCATCCTGAAGATGCGCAGCCGACGTGCAGGCAGTCCGGCCAGGGTGCGCTCGACGACGGCTTCCAGCTCCGCATATTCCATCTGCTCGTGCGGGCCGGACGATTCGGTCGGCTCCGCTTCGTGCCGCACGGACGATTCGTACTGCCGGCATACCTGTTCGTGCGCCAGATACCGGTACGCACGGTTCCTCACGGCGCCGTAGAGGTAGCTTTTGAGGGAGCGGCGTATCCGCATCGCGGCGCGCATTTTCCAGATGAGGTAAAAGACGTCCTGCACGATGTCTTCCGCCACCTCCCTCCGCCCCGTAATGCCCGAAACGTACAGGCACAGCGGGGCGTGGTAGAGGCGGAAGAGCGTTTCGAAAGCTTTTATGTCGCCGTCTTTTATTTTTTCAAACAGCAAAGAGTCATCCGGCATGGAGTTGCGTCACATTTTATTTCGTGCGAAACAAATGTACGGCTTTTATTTCGATTTGCTCTGCTGCTTGATCAGTCTGCCCACGGCGTTTTCCAGCGACTCGGTCGGCTCGATGATGTTGTAGGCGCCCCAGAAGTCGTCGTCGTAATATGCGGACACTTCCTGACTGAGGGAGCGGCGCATGGAGAAGGCTTCGCGGGCGGGGATTTTCTCCACGCCTTCGGTACGGTTGTCGGTGACCACCGTTTCGCCCACCACGGTGTAGTTCGTGGCGAAAAGCCGGCGTTTCCAGTCGCATTTGAACCTTATTTTATTATAGATGTAGTTCAGGCAGGTTTGCCCGTCGCGCTGACGGTAGGTAACGACGTATGAGACTTCTTCGGGGGTGAAACGCAACCCTGCCGGCTTTTCTTTCAAAATAAGGTCGATTACCTTAAGTTTGTCCCTCATGTCCATGCTGAACTCGGCGCGGGTAAAGGCCAGCGTTTCGCGGTCGATGTAGAACGTGCCGGAATAAAGCGGCCACGGAAAGGCCGCCCGCGGCTCGAAGTGCACAACGTACTGCAACTGTCCGTTCACGGAAGTAGTTTCGCCCATCCTGTACGAGAAGTATTCCAGCATTTCGGCGTCAAGCAGTATGTCGGGATTCTTTACGATGTCTACGTATGCCGCCATGTTGGGGCCGCCCAGCAGTTTTACGCTCAACGTATCGCCCGGTTTCGGACTGACTAATTTCCGCCCCTTGAGTATGCGGATACGGTCGGCCGAAGCGTCGGTCGTCGTGTACGGGCTTTTGTATACCTGCATCACGGCCTCGGAGATGTTGATGTACTTGCGCCGCTTCCGGATCGTTTCGCGATAAAAACCCGTCAGCATATTGGGCTGAAGAGGATAATTGTCCGCCAGTTTATCCAGCGCAGCCTTTATCAGGTCGCGCGGATTTTTCCAGCTTAACACTTCTATCTCGCTCAGATGAAACGACTCCGGGAAAATAAGATACGTCTGTTCCCTCACGTCCCGTCCCGTCACGGCGATGCGCGCATTGAAGTATCCGATGCACGAAAGTTCGATTTCCTTCACGTCCGCCGTGTCGCTCAGTTTGAGCGCAAACTCTCCGTCTTCATTCGTGACGGTGCCGATGTTCGTCCCCACGGCCGAAACGTTGACATACTCCACCGTCTTTTTACTTCCGGCATCTTTCACCGTGCCCGAAACCGTAAAATAACCTTCGCCGTTTTGCGCCGCAGCCGTATGCGTCCCGACGAAAGCGGACAGCATACACGTCAGCCACACGGCCATGAAATGTTTTGTCTTCATAAATGTTTCCCTTAAAATGATGAATAATTTTTCGTTTACGCATATAAGATTGCCGGGACGATAAAAACCCTATGATTTCAGCGTTAAAAATGCGGAATCAAAAACCATGAGGCGCCGCCTCCGGCAGACAAAGGAGAGTAGCGGTAAAAAAAAACTTCCACCTTTTCGGGGGTGGAAGTTTCGGTTACGGAAAACTTATGAACGAACATTCATCACAGCGCTTTAAAATAAAATCCTCCTGCCGCGAAGTTGCCGCTTACCGTACCGCCCGATGCACCGGTTATCTTGATGCCGAGCACGTACACTTTGCCGGCCGTCAGTACGGAGGCATTGACCTGCACGCGATATTCCGCGCGGTTGGCTCCTCCGGCAATCGTGACGGAGTTGCCGGGCAGCGTATAGGCGGACGCCGGGAGCACGGCATAATCGAGTCCCGTTTGACGGCCTACGACGTCGGCTATCGCTTCGTCGACGGCCAGTTCTACCGTCACATCCTTGGGTGCGCCGTGGTTCCCGGTATAATTTACAACAATCGGAAAGTCGAAACTTGTTGCATTTATCTCGAAATCGTATTCGCCCGGATATGCAAGCAGCGCGTTGATGTCGCGGGATGCGTATGTTTGCGAAGCGGAACGGGCGGAATTGAAGTTGTATATTTCTACAATGCCGTTTGCGCCGTCGTCTTCAAAAATCACATCCTGCGGAAGGCAGGAAACCATACCGGATATGGCCAATGCCAAACTTAAATATTGAATATACTTTTTCATGTCTATGTTATATTTCATATTTCATACTGTTATTAGTTTTTGTCCCAGAAAATCGGGTTGGAATAAGAGTCGCCTACATCCGGAGTATTGCCGGAATTCAAGCTGTATTCATCATTCGGATATACCAGACGTACGGATAACTGGTCGGGACGCGGCGAATCGGAAATCTGGGATACGAACGTCAGGTTAGGCCTGCGACCGACATTATTGATCGTCGGGTAAGCCGTGCGCCTGAAGTTGCTCCATGCCTCGTGGCCGTTGATGACGTTCGAAGCGATATACATCTGCGTGATGATGGCTTCGATGCTCTGGTCGCGTGTTGTCGCCTTTTCGGGGTTGACGAGATAGCTGTCTTCGTTGTTTGCGATATATTCCTTCACATCTTCGGCCGGATTGGCGCCTTCTATCAGCGATCCGTTGATGTTTGTTTCCAGATAGCGGAACGAGGCCTCCACGCCTTTCAGGAAATTGGATTTCCAGTCGCCGTCGAGTTCATGCCCTGTAGCGGCGGCTTCGGCCAGGAGAAAATAAGTCTCGAAGGCATAGAATATGACAAAATCCTGGTCGCGCCCTTTCAATACGCTTTCGAGCCATATATACTGCGGCGTATATGGACGTGCATTACTCTGGTCGCCCAACTGATAGTTCGGCGTTTCGGGATAATTGCGATATAGCAGAGCGCCCCGGCGGTCGTCGGTCAGTTTTCCTTCCAGAATCTCAAATACATTATCTTTTACATTACCGCTTGTCACGCTCTTCTGATAGAATGTCATCAGATACGTGGTCGGCAGATAGTAACTGGCGTACGACGCCCGCGACCCTGCCGTGTTGCTGTGATAATCGGTATAAAACGGATTCTGCTGGTTGGAGGCATTGTAGCCCGGATTGACGCCGGCGTCTTCCTTGAGGAATCCTTCGGGGCTGAAAGAGTTGAAAGCCGACTGCACGGCGCCGTCGATTTCCGTCCCGGCAGCGCGTACCAGCAAACGCAGTTTCAGGTTATTGCCGAACTGAATCCATTTGGTCACGTCGCCTGCAAAAAGGGGATCGGTAACGGATGTAAATTTCAGTGCATTGACGTCGGCGGACTTGAATCCGGCAATGGCAACGTCCAGTTCGCTTATCAGCGCCTTATACACTTCGGCGTCGTCGTCGAATGTGGGCGTGATGTTTTCGCTGCCGCGTACGCCTTCGGTATAGGGCACGTCGCCGTATTCATCTACCAGAAGCTGGAAGGTATATACTTTGGCTACGTGTGCCGCCGCACCGAAATAAGCGTATTTGGGGTCTGCATCCGCCGCATCAATCACAGTCTGTATGTCCCTCAGATGGGCAAAACAGTTATTCCAGTTAGCGGCATACGAAGAACTTGTGAAGTTATATGAATAGAGATCTCCGAAGCCCGAAATGCCGTCGCCCGGAAATTGATAACCCACCATCAGTGAACCGTATTTATTATATGTATTGACGTCTTCCGCCAGCTTGGCATAAATATTGGTGAGCATCAGGTCGGGCGTGACTACGGAACCTGTAGCTGCATTAGGATTTTCGTTTATATCCAGATCGCACGAAAACAACGATGTAGCCAAAAATAATATGACTGACAACTTAATAAAATATTTTTTCATATTGCTCGTAATTTTAGAATGTTAATGAAATTGTAGCGCCGAACGTACGCGTCGGGGGTGTTTGTCCCAAAGAGGAAATACCCAGTTCGTTATCGTCTGCACTTCTTGTCTGGCTATAATCAGGGTCGGTATATTCGTTGGCTTTTGATGTCCACAGGAACAGATTGCGTCCCTGCAAGGCAACGGAACCTCCTGCAATGCCCGGAATCCTGTTCACGATTGATTTGGGCAGTGTGTACACAAGGGCTATTTCTCTCCATTTCCAATAATCCGCTCTATATACATAGTTTGCGTAAGCGCCACGGTTGTAGTTGGCCATTGTCCAGAATCCGGCTCCGCCGTCGGCAATGGTGATATTCGTATTTTCAACATACTTGCCGGGGCTGTTCGGATCCTCGTATACGGAGTTGGGGAACACAAAGCGGTCGCGGTTGTAATAAGCGCTGCGTGCCGACGCGCCGGAGAAATCAAGGTTTCTGCCCAAATCATAAGCAATGGCATTATAATCGCCGCGATATTCAAACAGTGTGGACAGTGTGAAATCTTTCCATTTCACTTTCAGGTCGACACCGAGGCGATGCTTGGGCGTCGTGTTGCCTACCGGAGCCGATGAGGTACTCAGGGAAGGATAGCCGGTGACGGGATTGATAATCACACGTCCGTTGTAGGGACTGCCGGCATCGTTCACGCGATTGTAGTCGACAACTACAATCTGGTTGACTTCCATGCCTTCGATAGCGAATATGTATTCGGTTGTTCCCAGGTCGGCCGTATTTGTCCGTATACCGACCCTCTCCATACCTTCCGGCATTTCCTTCAGTAAATTTTTGTTGTACGTATAGTTGCCGCCTACGGTTACCTGCCAGTCGTTCGTGCGTATGGGCGTAAAGTGCAGGTTGGCTTCAATACCGGCATTGGTCACTTTTCCCACATTGATTAAATATCTGTTGAATCCCGACGAACGGGCTACGGTAGCAAGAATAGCCTGTCCGGTAGTTTCCGTTTGATAATAATTGATTTGTCCGTCGATACGTTCGTCGAACAGGCGGAAATCGGTACCCACTTCCCATCCTTTCGTGATTTCGGGCTGAAGCGATTCGGAGATCAGCCGGTCGCTTTTGCTGTAAAATGTACCCGCCGAATAACCGGTTACCGAACTGAATGTGGGTGACAACTGATATGGTTTGATGTTGACGTTACCCGTTTTCGACAGAGCGAAACGCAGTTTCAGGAAATCCAGCACGCCGTTGCCTTTCAGCGATTCGAAAGCGTCGGTAGGCACAAACGAAACGTCGGCCGAGGGATAGAAATACGAGCGGTTTTCTTTGGCAAGCAGCGAAGTCCAGTCATTACGCCCTGTGACGTGCAGGAACACATAGTTCCGGTATCCGGCTACAAAGTCGCCCCAAAATCCGTAATTGCGGTAAGCCGTATTTTCTTCGGAAATAGTAGCGTCTATCGAACGGTTACTGATATTGTACAGTCCGGGAATTACGAGACCTGATGCGGACAAACTCACATATTTAGTTGAATTGAAACTGTTCGACGCACCCAGAATCAGGTTCAGGTTGATTTGGTCTTCCCAAACCTTTTGATTGAATCCGAGGTGCACATCCTGATTCAGTTTTGAGTTTCTTTCCATTCTGTCGGACACACTTCCGGCAGAGTTGCCTTTGCCATGTTCTTTGAGATAATAATCCGCAAGCGTTAATTTGGTACCCATGTTTTTACGTTCCGTGTTATTGTTGGATAATCCTATACGGTACAGGACATATACCCATGGCGCTATCTGGTATTTGGCTTCGATACGCCCCGTGATGTATGCATCTTTCTGATCCCTTCTGCTATTGGCCGCCGTCCAGTACGGATTGGGATACCACGGGTTGTACCATCCCTCGCGCGTCGCCCAGATATTGTTTTCCCAATCTTTATAGTCGGTGACGGGGATGTTGGCCGAGATTTGCGTCAGCCGGTTATACACATCGCTCGTGGCGGAAGTAATATCATAATTGTTTTCCGTATAGCTCGCCGTATAATTAATGTCAAGATTTTCCAGAGGTTTAATAGTATTGTTCAAGCGGACGGATATGCGACTGTATTTATCCCACGGCGTGGTAGACGTACCACTCAAGTATTGCGCCGAGATAAAGGAAGTCGATTTTTCCGTGCCGAAACTGACCGAAAGATCGGTCTTGTTCTGTATGCCGGTTTCCCAAAAGTCGTCCCGTCCGTTACCTTTTTTTACGGCATACGTCGTATACTGCTGCTGTCCGTCTTCCAGCGGATAACCCAGTTCGCGGAGCGAGCCATCGAACACAGGGCCGTACTGCTGATTTTCGACCTTGTCATAGTGTTGTCCGTCTTGTATTGCACCTTGTCCGAAACGCTGTTGCAGTTTCGGGAAGAAATTGACGGTTTCCGTGTTCAGCGTGTGCGACACCTTTATTTCGGGTTTCCCTACTTTCCCCTTTTTTGTAGTAATCAGCAGAACACCGTTCGAGGCTTCGGCGCCGTAGAGCGTGGCTCCCGCCGCGCCGGTCAGCACTTGAATGTCTTCGATGTCTTCGGGATTGAGGCTGCCGAGCAGTTCGCTGCTGACAACCGTATTGTCGACTACGACGAGGGCGGTGTTGTTACCCGTCAGCGACCGGTTTCCGCGCAGCACCAGTCGGAAGATAGGATTCACGCCGCTGGAGATGGCGTTCACCTGAAGCCCGGCGACCTTTCCGGTCAGCCCGGCGCCGACGCTTGTGGGTTTGGACATCGTCAGTTCCTCCGCCGTCACGCGCGTGGCGGTATATCCCTGTTCCCTGCGGCTGCGGAAAATACCTCCTGCCGTCACCACCACTTCGTCGAGCGCCTCGACGTTTTCTTTCATTACAACCTGAACAGGACGGCCGGTGTATTCAATCGTCTGTTCCGCGTAGCCTACATAGCTTATCTTCAGCTGAACGGGTAAGGCTTTGGTTGTCGTAAAACTGAACGAACCGTCCACATTCGTTATCGTTCCGTCGGTAATCGCTGTACCAGAGGCATTTACGCCCCCCCCCACGACGGATACCGACGCTCCGATAAGTGGTTCGGAGTACTCGTCCAATACCTTTCCGCTCACGGTAGTTTGACTGTAAGCTGTAAACGAAAAGGTCAATAACGCGAAAAGCACATAAATGTGTCTTTTCGTCAAACACAGTCTGTCTCCTAAAATCAATAATAAACTTTTCATACGTATCAATATTATTTGAATAAATTAATAAAACTCAAATTTCCTTGTCTAATACTCTCAAAACTAACCATAAGGATTATTCCAATCCGGGAAAGCATGAGCATAACGCCGCAAATATATGACTATTTTTCGAATATTGATTCGTTTTCGTCGAAAAAAATTTCATTATGACGCCATTTCTTTTCTTTTGTTTCAAAATGTCACATCAAATGCGGGGATACAAAAGTACGGGGTCTTCTACCGATTTATAATACCATTTATGTGGTAAATTTTGTGTCATTATTATTTTTGCTACTTTTGTCCGCGAAAAAGTTTTTATGCGGGCAATTCCGAATATACCGTGCAGGGCATGATTTTGTGAATTGAACGGGATGTGTAAAGATTTAAAAGTTTTACGGCATGGGCATGAACGATGCCGTTTTTATCTCAGGCGAATTATTATTTAACAGAATATGAAATATTACACTTTATTTTTTGCAGTAATTGTTGCGGGTGCAGTGCACGCGCAGGAACATCGTCTGCCTCCGGTTTTCGGAGCGGAATACGAAGGCAAGACGTTTCACGATTCACGTACGCGCGCATATCTTTCTCCGCAGCGCATTGTGTGGAAATACGACGGCGAGGGGAAACTGATAGACAATCCCGACGTGCTGCTTGCCGGCGGACACAACGGACAGAGCGAACTGGGAAGCCGCGAGTCATGCGCCATGCGCAGCACGGACAACGAATATCCGGCAATACTGCTCGATTTCGGGAAAGAGATACACGGCGGGATTCAGATTGTGACCACCGGTGCGAGCCGGCCGACAAAAATCCGCGTGCGCTTCGGCGAATCGGTAGGCGAGGCAATGAGCCGGGCAGGCGAACAGGGGGCTACCAACGATCATGCCATGCGCGATTTCATCATGGAAACGCCATGGCTCGGAGTGGCCGAAGCGGGCAACAGCGGTTTTCGTTTCGTGCGTATCGATCTGGTTGAACCCGGCGCCAAACTTGACCTGAAGGAAATCAACGCCGTTTTTATCTATCGCGACATTCCGTACCTCGGCACGTTCGAATGTAGCGACGAACGGTTGAACAGGATTTGGATGACGGGCGCCTATACCGTGCATCTCAACATGCAGGAGTACATCTGGGACGGCATCAAGCGCGACCGGCTGGTGTGGCTGGGCGACCTGCATCCGGAGGTGATGACGATCAGTTCCGTTTTCGGATACAACGAGGTTGTCCCCAAAAGCCTCGACCTGGCGCGCGACATTACCCCGCTTCCGGGATGGATGAACGGCATGTTCTCTTATTCGCTTTGGTGGATCATTATCCATCGCGACTGGTACCGCTATCAGGGCGATCTTGATTATCTGAAACAGCAGCGGGCTTATCTGGGCGAGTTGCTTCACATTCTGCTTGCCGAGATAGACGCTTCGGGCAAGCGCGTCGGCGAGGGCGGTTTCCTCGACTGGCCTTCCAGTCCGAACGAGCAGGGGATAAACGCCGGTATGCACGCACTGATGATGATGGCCTTTCGGGCGGGCGCCGAACTGTGCGAGGCGCTCGGCGACAAGCCGCTGTCAGTCGAATGTACCGCTGCGGCAGACCGGATGCGGCAGCACGTCCCTCATCACAACAATCTGAAGCAGGCCGCATCGCTGCTGGCGCTTGCCGGCGTGATGCCTGCCGGACAGGCCAACGACGAGGTGATTGCCGTGGGCGGAGCCGAAGGTTTTTCTACCTTCTACGGATATTATATGTTGCAGGCGCAGGCTATGGCGGGCGATTACCGGGGTGCGCTCGACAACATCCGCCGCTTCTGGGGCGGGATGCTCGATATGGGCGCTACTACTTTTTGGGAAGATTTCAATCTGGAATGGATGGAAAACGCGGCGGGGATTGACGAGCTTGTTCCTGCGGGAAAGAAAGATATTCATGCCGATTTCGGGGCTTACTGCTACAAGCAATTGCGGCATAGCCTGTGCCACGGATGGGCGTCGGGGCCTACGGCATGGTTGAGCGAACATGTGCTGGGCGTGCAGGTGGTCGACGCCGGATGCAGGACGCTTCGCATCGATCCTCATCCGGAAGACTTGCAGTGGGTGAAAGGCACTTTCCCGACGCCTTACGGTGTCGTCGAAATCAGTCACCGGAAAGACGCCTCGGGGAAAATCATATCCGACGTGAAAGCGCCCCGGGGGGTGAAAATCATCAAATCCGCGCGGAAGGATAACACGCCGTCCGCCCGCGTTACGAAGTAAATCAATCGTACTTTTGAAAACAAGGCCTGATTCCGGACGACAATGCGTCGGGAATCAGGCCTAAGTACGGCGCATCGCCGTATGTCACTCCTTTATTTCCCAACCCAGCGCGCTGGCGCCGAGTACGGCGGCATCGCTTTCTTTCAGTTCGGAAAACAGCAGTTTGGTCTTGCCTGCAAATACCTTCAACACGTGCTTGTCCAGCGACCGCCGGATGGGATTCATGAGCAAGTCGCCCGCCCGTGCCAAGCCGCCGAACAGGATAATGGCTTCCGGGCTTGAAAAGGCGATGAAGTCGGCAAAGGCTTCGCCAAGTATTTCGCCGGTCATTTCGAATATTTCGACGGACAGTTTGTCGCCCGCCACGGCGGCCTCGTACACATCTTTGGACGTAATGCGTTCGGGTTCGAGTTTGCGCAGCAAGCTGTCGTCGGTACGCTGGATAAGCAGTTCTTTTGCCGTGCGGGCTACGCCTGTGGCCGAGGTGTATGTTTCGAGGCAGCCGTAACGGCCGCATCCGCAGAGGCGTCCGTTCTCGCGGCGGACGATGATGTGCCCCAGTTCGCCCGCAAAACCGTCGTGCCCGTACACCAGATTCCCACCTACTACGATGCCGCTGCCTACGCCCGTGCCGAGCGTGATCACGATAAAGTCTTTCATTCCGCGAGCCGCGCCGTAGGTCATTTCACCGATGGCCGCCGCGTTCGCATCGTTTGTCAGCGCTACGGGAATGCCCGTACTGTCGCTGATCATCCGTGCCAGCGGGATTTTGTTTTTCCACGGAAGGTTGGCGGCAAAATCAATGCAGCCCGTAAAATAATTGCCGTTAGGCGCACCCACTCCGATGCCCTTTATCTGCTCCCTGCCGCCTGCCTGCGCGATTATGCCTTTCAAGCTCTTTGCCAGCGCCGATACGTATGCTTCCACTTCGCCGTACTCGCCGGTTCTTATCGAACCGTTGTACAAAATCGTGCCTCTTGCGTCCACTACTCCGAATACGGTATTCGTACCGCCGAGGTCAATACCTATTACATAAGGTTTCTCCATGTGTTCAATTGTTTTAAAAGTTCTGTTTTGTGCGGCAAATATAGGCGGTTTATTGAAAGACAGCAACATTTGCGGCGGAAAAATACGGTACGGGGGAAAAAATTTTATGTATATCGGATATGATACCTCAACCGGCCGGAAGCCGCAATCTTCCGTTCCGGAAGCCGTCGTCCGGACGGGCAAAAGGACTTCCGGGGCGCGAAAAGCGCCGGAATCCTCACAT
>JAISNP010000086.1 GCA_031276175.1 Tannerella sp. | reverse complement strand
CCACGCGCCTCATTGCCCGTCAGGGCATTCCTGTCAATAGAAAAGCGCATCTGCCGACGCGCCTCATTGCCCGTCAGGGCATTCCTGTCAATAGAAAAGCGCATCTGCCCACGCACCTCATTGCCCGTCAGGGCATTCCTGTCAATAGAAAAGCGCATCTGTCCACGCGCCTCATTGCCCGTCAGGGCATTCCTGTCAATAGAAAAGCGCATCTGCCCACGCGCCCCATTGCCCGTCAGGGCATTCCTGTCAATAGAAAAGCGCATCTGCCGACGCGCCTCATTGCCCGTCAGGGCATTCCTGTCAATAGAAAAGCGCATCTGCCGACGCGCCTCATTGCCCGTCAGGGCATTCACTTGCTGTGTATGAATCCCCTAAACGGGGAACAGGGAAAGCGGGGCGACCGATTATTTCTATTGATATTCTTCCCCTGACAGGGAAGAACAGGTCTGCTTTCATTGCACAAAACCATGCCGCGTAAAGTATGTCATTCATCGTTTATAGTATATCGTTTATCGTTTATAGTTTATCGTTTACAGGTTATAGTTCATCCTTCATTGTTTACGGTTTATAACATCATCTCACTTTCATTTACCAAAAAACGTTCAATTCCTGTGATAAGGGCATCGTATAGGATCCTTATAGGATTCGTAAAGGATCTGTATAGGATCCCTTCGGCGATATTTTAAGATGTGTTGTGATCCGGTAATTAATTTTGTTTTATTTCGGCTGTTCTTGCGGAGTTTGTTTGTGTATGGGGGAAAGAAACGATGAACGATAAACTATGAGTGATGAGTGATGAGTGATGAGTGATGAGCGCCGGAGGCGGGGCGTTGGGACGAGATTCTATCTCGTTCGTTTTATCACCGGAGATTCTATCCCGGATGAACGATAAACGATGAACGATAAGTTCCGACGGGAAGGAATATAATATATGTGAGATGGAATCTCACGGATAGACGCGACGAGATGGAATCTCGCCGGAACGGGCGGCTGAAAGCCGCAATCTTCATAACCGGCGGTCGCCGACCGCCGGCACGCAACCCGTCTTCCCCCGCATCTGCCTGAAAGGCAGGACAACGCACCATGCTCCGAGTCCTGCCTTTCAGGCAGCCGGAGAGGAGGTCGACGCCATACCCCGCACTGCACTCGCTTGAACGAGGTTATCGAAAGGGAAACCCCTTCCGGGGTTATTTCACACATATAAATTCCCGAACACGAGGGAGCCGGCATCTCAACCTCATTTCCACCTGATTTAAACAACAAAACAACCGCAGTAGCAGAGGCAAAAGAAAACACAACCCTTATCTTACCTCATTAATTAGGTAATTAGGTTTTGAAAGAGTGGGGTGGGGTATATTCCTCCTCTCTTGGCTACTGCGGTTGTTTTGTTGTTCAAATTAGGTGGAAATGAGGTTTAACTAACCATTCATTTGCTACTGCGGTTGTTTTGTTGTTTAGATTAGGTGGAAATCAGGTTTAACTTACCATTCATTTGCTACTGCGGTTGTTTTGTTCGGAGAAATCAGGTGGAAATGGGGTTTGACTTTTTACGGCTTTTGTCTGTATAGCTATATCAGGACAAAACTCCGGTAGCGAGGTGTTTTGCAAAGTTCTCTATGCTAATCGTCAATAATCGCCTCTTATTTCCCGATACAGAAATTCTTGAAAATATCTCCCAGTATCTCGTCTGTCGAAATTTCTCCGGTTATTGCTCCCAAGTGGTGTATACATTCCCGGATGTCCTGCGCCACAAAGTCGCCGGATATGCCGTTTTTCAGGCCTTCCCTTACCCTGTTGATTGATTCGAGGGCTTTGGCGAGGGCTTCGTAGTGGCGTACATTGGTGACGACAAGGTCGCCGCTGCCGATTTCGGGCAGCCCGGCGGCTTCGAGAAGGGCGGCCTCCAGCGCTTCGGTGTTTTGCCGGTATTTGGCGGAGAGGTAGATACGTTTTGCCGGTATTTGCAGCAAAAGTTCTTCGTCCAATACCTGCTTTTCTTCCGCCGAAATCAGGTCTGTCTTGTTGACAATGACGATCAACTGCTTGTTTCGGGTTTTGGGGATGATCTTTTCGGTGATTTTCTCGATTTTTTCGCTGAACCGGGTGGCGTCAATCATCCAGACGACAATGGCGGCCTGCTGGATTTTCCGGTAAGTGCGTTCGATGCCCAGCATTTCTATTTCGTTATCCGTATCGCGTATGCCGGCCGTGTCGATGAAGCGGAACGAAATCCCACTTATGTTGATTACATCCTCAATCGCGTCGCGCGTCGTGCCGTGGATTTCGGAGACAATGGCCTTTTCCTCATTCAGCAGATGATTGAGCAGGGTGGATTTCCCCACGTTGGTTTCGCCGACAATCGCCACCGGGATTCCGTTTTTAATGGCATTCCCCAAATCGAACGACCGTACCAGCCGCGAAAGGTGCATGGCGATTTCCGCCGCCAGGCGGGTCAGTTGCGAACGGTCGGCAAGGGTCACGTCTTCTTCGGCAAAGTCAAGCTCCAGTTCTACCAGCGACGCGAAATGCAGCAACTGTTCGCGGAGCTGCGCCAGCGCTCCGGTAAAACCGCCCCGCATCTGGTTTAGCGCCACCTTGTGCATCCCGGCCGACGTGGAGGCGATCAGGTCTGCCACGGCTTCGGCCTGCGACAAGTCCATTTTGCCGTTCAGGAATGCGCGCTGCGTAAACTCGCCCGGCATGGCGGTACGGCACCCCTTCCCGATCAGCAGTTGCAATATCCGGCGCTGGATGTACAGCGAGCCGTGGCAGGCAATTTCCACCATATCCTCGCCGGTAAACGAATGAGGGGCGCGGAAAACGGTCGCCAACGCTTCGTCCACTACTTCGTCGCCGTCGCCAACGGTTCCGTAACTCACCGTATAAGCCGCTTGTGCCGACAGGCGGCTATCCTTGCGATGCGGCGTGAAAAGCGCGTCGCAGGCCGTCAACGCCTCCGTCCCCGATATGCGGACAACGGCTATCCCTCCCGTGCCGGCTGGCGTCGATACGGCGCAGATGGTGTCTTTCAAACAGTCTTTCATCTATATTTCGATTAATTCGTATGTTCTTGTTCCAAGGCCGATTTTTGCGGCATGTTCCAGTCCTGCCGCCCAGTCCGTATCCGGATGAATCAGGCGAAATTTGTCTGTATTTTCCAAATGCTCATGCGGCCGCCGATCCGTCAAACGGTTGCCGGCGAGCGCCGGCGCCTTGATCACCATGTCGGCACATGCCTGGTCGAGCGCCACGGGGTCGAACGACGCCGCAATGCCCAAGTCGGGCACGATGGCCGCGTCGTTATGATTCCAGCAGTCACATTCCGGCGATACGTTCATGACGAAACTCACATGAAAATGCGGCTTGTCGAACAAAACCGCCTTCGTGTATTCGGCAATCTTGCAGTTCAATCGTGCGGAAGAATCGGACTTCCCCGGCACGGCGCCGTCGTAACGGCACAGCGCCACGCACTGCCCGCAGCCCACGCAACTGTCGCCGTCGATGACGGCTTTCCCGTCCTCGCCGCGATGGACGGCATCATGTGCACAGTATTTTATGCAAACGCCGCAGCCGGTGCACGCCTCGGCGTCGATCTCCGGTTTCGACGCCGAGTGCAGCTCCAGTTTCCCGCCCACACTGGCCGCGCCCATTCCCAGATTCTTCAGCGTACCGCCGAAACCGCTCTGTTCGTGCCCCTTGAAATGCGTCATGCTCAGCACCACATCGGCGTCGGCAATCGCCGTGCCGATTTTAGGCGCCTTGCAGTATTCGCCCCCGACAGGCACCTCGCGGTAATCCGTACCCTTCAGTCCGTCGGCAATGATGACATTGCATTTGGCCGAAATCGGATTAAACCCGTTTTCCGCAGCGCTTTGCAGATGGTCGACCGCATTGGCGCGATTGCCGGAATACAGCGTATTACTGTCGGTAAGAAACGGTTTCGCCCCCAGGCCGTGCAGAAACGTCGCCATACGCGCCACATAATTCGGCCGGATATAAGCCAGATTGCCCGGCTCGCCGAAATGTATCTTGATTGCCGTGAACTGATTCTTGAAATCAATGCGCTCAATTCCCGCGCGTTTCACAAGCCGTTCCATTTTGGTGGGCAAACTGCTCGACGGCGTAGTCCGGAGGTTGGTAAAATACACTTTTGATGCTTCCATATGTTTAAAATTAGCGCTGTATATTTTTCATTCAGCGTGTAAAGGTAATGATTATTTCTAAAAAATAACTATTGCCGAATGGACTTGTGTCGCCTGATATTCTAAATGAGGTTTTGCGTTTTGGAATAGCCCCGGCGGGATTGTCCTGCCTTTCGGGCAGCCGTGGCGGAGCGACTTCCGCGCCGCCGGTCGCCGGTGATGAAGGTTACGGCTTTCGGCCGATTGAGGTATTATGCAAAGCACACGAAGAAAACACGCAATCCCATAAATAAGACAAAATGACATACACATTGCTTTGGCTTCCGTTTTGCACGTACCCTCGCAGAAACGGTAACAACATAACAAAAACTGAAGAAAGGCAACAGCTATGAATATGAACAATTTCACCATAAAGTCTCAGGAAACCATACAACAAGCCCTCCGGCTGGTTTCGGCAAACCAACAGCAGTGCATGGAAACGGCGCATCTGCTGAAGGCGGTTCTGACGACGGGCGAAAGCGTCGCTCGGTTTTTATTCCATAAGATGGGTGTCAATATGTCAGCGCTTGAAAAGGCGCTTGACCTTCGCATCGGACGCTATCCGAAGGTGACGGGCGGCGAGCCTTACTTGAGTCGCGAAGCGAACGCCGTCATCCTGAAAGCCTCGGATTATGCCGAACAGATGGGCGACCGGTATGTGTCCGTAGAACACCTCATCCTGGCGCTGCTTGCCGAAGAGAGCGAAGCGGCGCGGATGCTGAAGGATGCCGGCGCAACGGAGAAGGATCTGCGCGCAGCCATCGACGAACTGCGCAAGGGCGGCAAGGTGGACAGCCCGTCGGCCGAAGACACGTATGATTCGCTGAACAAATATGCCGTGAACCTGAACGAACGCGCCCGGTCGGGCAAGCTGGATCCCGTCATCGGGCGCGACGACGAGATACGCCGCGTGCTCCAGATATTGAGCCGCCGCACGAAGAATAACCCCATCCTCATCGGCGAACCGGGCGTGGGCAAGACGGCCATCGCCGAAGGGCTTGCGCACAGGATTGTGCGGGGCGACGTGCCCGAAAACCTGAAGAGCCGGCAAGTCTTTTCGCTGGATATGGGGGCGCTGATTGCCGGCGCAAAATACAAGGGCGAATTTGAGGAGCGGCTGAAAGCCGTCGTCAACGAAGTGGTTCGTTCCGAAGGCGAGATTGTCCTCTTCATCGACGAAATCCATACCCTCGTCGGCGCAGGGAAAAGCGAAGGCGCAATGGACGCCGCCAACATCCTGAAGCCGGCGCTGGCGCGGGGCGAACTGCGTGCCATCGGCGCTACGACGCTCGACGAGTATCAGAAGTATTTCGAAAAAGACAAAGCGCTGGAGCGCCGCTTCCAGACCGTGATGATCGACGAGCCGGACGAGGCCGACACGATTTCCATCCTGCGCGGACTGAAGGAAAAGTATGAAAACCACCACAAGGTGCGCATCAAGGACGATGCGATTATCGCCGCCGTGCAACTCTCCACGCGCTACATCACCGACCGTTTCCTGCCCGACAAGGCCATTGACCTGATGGACGAAGCCGCCGCACGCCTGCGCATACAGGTCGACTCCGTGCCCGAAACGCTGGACGAAGTCTCGCGACGCATCAAGCAGCTGGAAATTGAGCGCGAAGCCATCAAGCGCGAAAACGACCGCCCCAAGCTCGACCGGCTCAACCGGGACATAGCCGACCTGAAGGAGGAAGAAAACCGGCAAAAGGCCAAATGGCAAAGCGAAAAGGAACTCATCAACCGCATCCAGCAAAGCAAGATCGAGATCGAAAACCTGAAATTTGCCGCCGACAGCGCCGAGCGGGAAGGCGACTACGGCCGGGTGGCCGAAATACGCTACGGCAAAATCAAGGAACAGGAAAACCTCATTGCCGAAATACAGCAAAAACTGCACGAAATGCAAGGCGGCGACGCCATGATTAAAGAAGAAGTAGACGACGAGGACATAGCCGACGTCGTGTCGCGCTGGACAGGCATCCCCGTCCACAAGATGCTGCAAAGCGAACGCGAAAAACTGCTTCACCTCGAAGACGAACTGCACCGCCGCATCGTCGGGCAGGAAGAAGCCATACGCGCCATTGCCGACGCCGTGCGACGCAGTCGCGCCGGACTGCAAGACCCGAAGCGTCCCATCGGCTCCTTCATCTTCCTCGGCACCACCGGCGTCGGCAAAACGGAACTGGCCAAGGTGCTGGCCGAATATCTTTTCGACGACGAAAACATGCTGACGCGCATCGACATGAGCGAGTATCAGGAAAAATTCAGCGCAAGCCGCCTCGTCGGCGCACCTCCCGGATACGTCGGATACGACGAAGGCGGGCAGCTGACCGAAGCCGTGCGACGCAAGCCATACTCCGTCGTCCTCTTCGACGAAATCGAAAAAGCGCATCCGGACGTCTTCAACATCCTCCTGCAAGTGCTCGACGACGGCCGCCTGACCGACAACAAAGGACGCACGGTCAACTTCAAGCACGCAATCATCATCATGACCAGCAACCTGGGGTCGACCCTCATCCGCGACCGCTTTGAGCATATGACCGATGCGAACCGCGAACAGGTCGTCTCTCACACCCGACGCGAAACGCTCGAACTGCTCAGGAAAACCCTCCGCCCGGAATTTCTGAACCGCATCGACGAAATCATCATGTTCACCCCGCTCAACGAAGACGAAATACGCCGCATCGTCCTCATGCAACTGCAAGCCGTCAGCCGGATGACGGAAAAAAACGGCCTCACCCTCCGCTTCACCGACGACGCCGTGACGCTGATTGCCCGCAAAGGCTACGACCCACAATTCGGCGCACGCCCCGTGAAGCGCGTCATTCAAGACGCCGTACTCAACGAACTTTCCAAACGAATCCTCTCCGCAACCCTCGACCGCAGCCGCCCGGTGACGATAGATGCCGGAGCAAACGGACTGACGTTTTCCAACTGAGAAAACCCGGTTCCATAATCTTTTAAATGTATATCGGACATGATGCCTCTGTCGGTTGAAAGCCGCCATCTTCCGTGCCGGCAGTCGTCGTTCGGGCAGAAGAACTTCCTGACCGCGAAAAGCGCCGGAATCCACGCGCGTGTTTGTTTCAAACACGCGCGTGTTTGCTTTAACCACGCGCGTGTTTGTTTCAAAAGCGCGCGTGGATTTTTTTTCCACGCGCATGTTTGTTTCAAAAGCGCGCGTGGATTTTTTTTTCACGCGCATGTTTGTTTCAAAAACGCGCGTGGATTTTTTTTCCACGCACGTGCTTGTTTCAAAAACGTGCGTGAATTTTTTTTCCACGCACGTGTTTGCTTCAAGCACGTGCGTGTTTGAAAAAAACACGCGCGTGTTTTTTTCGTCTTTTCCCGGAAAAGGGCTGTTTATTCCGTCGTCCGGACAGCGCATGAATGAATACAGATTGCGGCTTTCAGCCAACAGAGGTATCATATCCGATATACATATAATCTTTTAATTTGTTTTGCCCGTGGTGCGGAAGCTTCTGCACAAGCCCCGCACGTCTGCATCTCTCGTGTGGAAGCTTCTGCATGAGCCACGCACATCTGTCTGCATCACTCACAGGGAAAAAATCAAGAAACGGAGACGTGTTAAAATTGAATTTATTTTTTGTTTGGCTAAAAACTCTCCGTACATTTGTGCGCATTAAAATTAGCGAAATAAATTTCAAGATTCGATTCAATGAAAAGCATGGATTCCAAGAAAATAATTTCTTCAACAGCTTCTATACACATACAACTTAAGTGTGAAAAAGCATTAACGGGGGGGGGGATTTGTTAACATCCTCCATTTCTGTGGACTGATACCTCTTTTTTATCTTTTTTCTGCCTTTCGTGTAGCCGTAACATGTATATTATGTTGCGGCTGTTTTCGTTTTGTCCTTCCTTCCATTATGAATATCAATCAGGAAACCGGAGCCATGGAACCCCGTCCTCCGTAAAACAGAAAAGAAAGAGGCTGTCCGAAAAGTCCGGTTTCCGCAATTTACTCTCCTCTTGCAACAATTTACGGAGGGCTTGGAAATCTTCTTTTCAGATAGCCCGGCATGAATATTTTCCCATTTCACATTATATATAATGTATAGAGTTTCGCTTTATTGTAATAAAAAATAATATAAAACTATATGATAAATAAATCGTTTTTTCAAAATACAGGGATAGCGTTTGCTGTCCGCAGTAATTTATCGGGACACTTGAGAGCCTTTGTCTTGCTCGCGTTTTTCTTATGTCATGCGATGTCAGGGGAAGCAGCATCCGGCTTTTCAACCGATAAGCACAGTGTAACCGATACGCAACAGGCCGTAAAAATTACGGGTGTTGTTGTGGATGAGGCCGGAGAACCGGTAATCGGCGCGAATGTACTGGAAAGAGGTACTTCCAATGGCGTCATTACGGATTTGGACGGTAACTTTGTACTGTCCGTTTCTTCCGGCGCCGTACTGCAAATCTCTTTCATCGGCTATTTGACCCAGGAGGTGACGGTCGGCAACCAGACGAGTCTGAGAATTACGCTCCGGGAGGATATAACCACACTGGAAGAGGTCGTCGTTGTGGCCTATGGTACGCAGAAAGCCCGCTCGGTGACCGGCGCCATGAGCAAAATAAACACAGAGGAAATGGCGGATATGCCGGTGGCTAATATCACTCAAAAGATGCAGGGGAAATTTGCCGGCGTCCAAATCCTGAATAACTCCGGCGAGCCTAACGGGAATCTTTCGATCCGTATTCGAGGTCAGGCCTCCATTAATGGAGGTAACAGCCCCTTGATTGTAATTGACGGATTTCCGACTACTACCGGTTTTGAGTCGCTTTCACCGGACGAAATCGAATCTATTTCTATCTTGAAAGATGCGGCCTCTACAACACTCTACGGCTCGCGTGCAGCCAATGGCGTCATATTGATTACCACCAAACAGGGGAAAAGCGGAAAAACAAACATTTCCTTCAGCGCCGGTTACGGCATTTCAAACGTGTCGCGACAAGGACGCCCCGACGTAATGAATGCCCGGGAATTTGCGCAATTCAAAAAGGAATATTACGAAGATGCGCAGCGATATGAAGGATCCACGACACCCGTGCCCGAACAATATGCAAATCCTTCTGCGGTAAAAGACGGGACGGACTGGTATGATGTGCTGTTGCAAACCGGAGTAACCCAAAACTACAATCTGGGATTAACTACCGGAACGGAAGTCGTGCGTTCATCCGTCAATCTGAACTATAATTCCATGGAAGGTACGGTTGTCAATTCGTATGCAGACCGTCTTTCCGTGCGATCCAACAATGAATTGAAAGCCTCCGAGCGGATTCATTTCGGATTGAATCTTTCGGGTTCTTATATCAATCGTCAGGTACAGGAAGGATTGGGTAACGGACGTAATATTATCCATTCTTCTTTCCTGATGGATCCCGCGTTGAAATATAAAAATGATGATGGAACGTACCCGATTTCGTTTACTCCGCCGGGCATGTTCGGCAATGCCAATTATTATCTGGTGGTAAGAGACCGGCGTAATCCGCGCAAGGTGATTCGAGGTACGGCTACGGCATGGGGACAGGTGGAAATTTTTGACGGACTGAAATATCGTCTGAGTGCGAACGGAGATGTGGGGAACGGTTCTCAGGAGGTTTGGGTACCTTCTCACGTCAGCGGCGGCATGTTTTCCGCGCCGCCGAACAAGGCTTACGGTTCCTACAATACGTTTAACTATTATACATGGCTGGTGGAAAATACGCTGAACTACAAAAAGGTATTTTTGAACGATCATGATGTAGATGTGCTGGTGGGATACACGGCGCAAAATGCGCAAAGCATTAATTCCACGATCAGTGCGAACGACTATCCCGATGATGAAGTGGGATTCTTCAACGCCGCGACAACCAAAGTCGGCAGCGGAGACAAATCCGCATGGGCGATGGCTTCCTGGCTGGCGCGGCTCAACTATGAATATAAATCCCGTTACATCCTGTCATTATCGTTCAGGCGCGACGGCTGTTCGCGATTCGGATCGGAAGCGCGATGGGCTGATTTCCCGTCGGTATCAGGCGGCTGGGTGGTAAGCGAAGAAGAGTTTATGCGCGGGCTTGAAAAAATCAGCTTTGCAAAACTGCGTGCCAACTGGGGCAAAGTAGGAAATAACAATATCGGCAATTATCCTTCCATTGCCTCCGTATCGTCCAACAATTATGTGCTGAACGGAATTACCGTTCCGGGACGCCAGCTGGGCAGTATCGGAAATAACTACCTGACGTGGGAAACTACCCGTTCGTGGGACATCGGTCTGGATTTGAGCTTGCTCAATGACCGTATCTTCCTGATGTACGATTTCTATCGCAAGACAACGGATGGCCTGCTGTATCAGATCGACATTCCTTTTTCAGGCGGTTTTCCCAATATACAGTCCAATATCGGAGAGTTTCGTTTCTGGGGACATGAGTTCACCTTACAAACGAAAAACCTTGTGGGCGATTTCAGATGGAGTACGGATTTCAACATTTCATTCGACCGTAACAAAGCGATCAGGCTGGGCACCAATAATACGCCGATCGGCGGCAATAACAACCTGAACGATTACAATCGTACGACCGTCGGAATGCCTTTGGGCATGTTTTACGGCTACGTGTTCGACGGCGTCTATATGACACGTGAGGAGTATGAAACCCAGCCGCATCATGAGACTTCGACTGTCGGCACCGTCCGGATGAAGGATTTGGACGGCGACGGAGATGTGGATAAGGATGACCGGACATTTATCGGCAATCCGAACCCCGATTTTCTGTATGGCATGACAAACTCGTTCGAATGGAAAAATTTCGACGCCAGCATCGTCTTTTCCGGCTCGGTAGGCAATGATCTGATGGACGAAGCGTATGAATCCACCGAAAACATCGACGGAGTGTTTAACGTGCGCAAGTGTGTAGCCGACCGCTGGCGTTCCGAAGAAAATCCGGGTAAAGGCGAAGTGCCCCGCACCATGTCCGGCACGACCGAACTGTTCCGCTATACAAATTCCCGCTGGGTATACGACGGCTCTTACCTGATGGTAAAGAACATTACGCTGGGCTATACGGTTCCACTGAAACGGAATCCGTACGTCAAGTCGATCCGTTTTTATCTGACCGGGCAAAATCTGCTTACCATTACCAATTATCCGGGGATGAATCCGGAAGTCAGTCTGGGCAATGCAAGCGGATTGAGCGGCTACGGCGTCGACTATACCGCCTATCCTGTCTCCAGAATATACACGGCAGGTCTTAATATTACATTTTAAAAATACAGTACAATGAAGAGATTAATTATATTAGCAACATGCACGCTGTTTTTCTTCTCGTGCAAAGAATCGTTTCTGGAACTTTATCCCGAAACGGGAATTACGTCAAGCTCGTTCTATAAAACGACCGAACATTTTAACCAGGCGCTTTTAGCCTCCTATGAAGGGTTTCGTTATTGGGTAAACAATGGCCTTCACATCGACGAAATGCGGTCGGACAACGTATTTTATACGCTTTACTCCGGCGACCGCGGCCCGTATGTGGCTTTCGAAAAACCCTGTCTGTTTATCGACGATGAAGACGCCGCCAACTATGGCGGAGGGCCTATCTATAACCGATGGCGCTATACATATTCCAACATTGCCAAGCTGAATACAATCCTCGACCGCATCGAAACGGCGGCAGAGGTCGGCGACGAAGACAGGAAGAAAATCATTGCCGAGGCATGTTTTCTGCGGGCGTCTTACTATTTCATTCTTGTCCGCAGTTTCGGAGGCGTGCCGTTGAATTTGCATGAAGTAGTCACGGCCGAAGAAGCTTTTCAGGCTCGCGAAAGCCTTGACAACTGCTATGCCCAAATTATGGAAGATGTGAATACGGCCATTTCGAACGGCTTGACGGTTCCGGTAAACTTCCCGGCCGACAATTCGGGACGTGCCACCATGGGCGCCGCACGCATGTTGCGCGCATATGTGCACATGAGTAAACCGTCGCCCGATTATGCCGCGGCGGAAGCAGACCTGAAAGCCGTCACGCAGATGAACTACGGCTTGCTGGATGAGTATGAAGCCGTGTTTGACCCGAACAATAAAAACCATAAGGAAACCATTCTGGACGTACAGTATACCGAAGACGGTACGGGTAGCCAGTATGCCCGTTTCTCATGGAAATTTATTCCGAAATGTGAAAATACGGCGGATATAATGGGAGTCGGAGGCTCCAATTACGCAGGGACGGATTATAGCGGCGGCTGGGCTGTACCGACCGAAGAGATGATCAATTCCTATGAACCGGGCGACAAACGATTGCTCCCAAGCATCTGTGTAGCCGAAGGCACGGCCAACGGCGATGCCTTTACGTTCGAACGAATAGTAGATGATCCGCGCAATTACGCCTGTCCCGCCGGAAAAGCATTTCGTTATATGGTACGCAAATACTACCATCCTCCCTACACTTACAGTTTGAAAAGTAAGGAAAACTTCCCCGTCTACCGCTATGCCGGCGCCTTGCTGCTGTTGGCGGAAGCCCTGGTACAGCAAAACAAAAACGCCGAAGCGCTGCCTTACATCAACCAAGTACGCCAACGCGCCGGATTGCCGGCGCTGAGCAGCTGTACCCTGCAAAATGTAGCCGACGAAATGCGCCATGAACTGGCATTCGAAAACCGCCGCTGGGACGACCTCAAGCGCACCGGGCTGGTGAAACAAGTCATGACGGCGCATGGCGAAAGAATCAAAGCGCTGTATCCATGGGTGAAAACCACCAATAACGACGGATGTTACAAAATTGACGATTTCCGGATGATTTATGCCATTCCCCCTCGCGAACTGGATATAAACTATCTGCTGGAACAGAATCCGGGTTATTAATTAAATCAAAAGATTGTCCTCCGCCTTTTATTCGGGGAGGACAATCTTTTTACATCCTGCCTTTCTTTAAATACACCCGGCGCACTCTCGATTAGAGTGGCCTGCAGGCGGGTTTCGGAGGTGGTATTTAGTCAGTCCTTATTAACCTTTCATTTAACTGAATATCAATAAAATAATTACGAAAAAGTTTGTCGGTATCAACCGGTTTTTGTACCTTTGTCGCATAAAAACCGGAAAATTATG
>JAISNP010000113.1 GCA_031276175.1 Tannerella sp. | reverse complement strand
AACTGTCCATGGACAATTCCGCAAAAACAGTTGGAAACATGGAACTGTCCATGGACAATTCCGCAAAAACAGTTGGAAACATGGAATTGTCCATGGACAATTCCGCAAAAACAGTTGGAAACATGGAACTGTCCATGGACAATTCCGCAAAAACAATTGGAAATATGGAATTGTCCATGGACAATTCCGCAAAAACAGTTGGAAATATGGAATTGTCCATGGACAATTCCGCAAAAACAGTTGGAAAAATGAAATTGTCCATGGACAATTCCGCAAAAACAATTGGAAATATGGAATTGTCTAAAAAGTCTTCAGCACGCAGATCACGCAGATTCTTATTACGTAACAACAGACAGAAGTCGTGCGTGTACGGGAATCCGCGAAAATCCGTCCGAACGGCGTCATCGGAGCGCTTTTGGGACAGTCCGTAAACAAGCTTCATCAGGATTATTATTTTTCATACAAAACAGCGAAAAAAAAACTTGCGGTATAATTATTTGTTCTACATTTGCAAATCGTTCATTTAAGTTAAACTAAATCGGGGACATATGAAGCGGATAATTTTTGCATGTGTATTTCTTATCGCGGGAGTGGTCGGCTGCGAACAAAAAAAGAGTGAGGGCAATGAAGATTCGGTCGGTATCGTGCTTCCGACGGAAGAAACAGAGGTGCGGACAACGACGTTGCGTACCGTCGATTTCGAACACGAATTAGTGAGCAACGGGCGTATCGGCGCACGGCAGATAGCCGAGTTGCAATTTGCGTCGCTGTCGTCGGGGAATGTGCCGGTTCGCATATTTGTGAAAAACGGCGACCGCGTGGCGAAAGGCGCGGAAATAGCCATGCTCGACACGTTTCATCTTTCCAACAACTTACGGCAGGCGGAAGATAATCTTCAAAAGGCTTATCTTGAATTGCAGGACGTGTTGATCGGTCAGGGCTATTCGCTCGCCGATACGGCCTCCATACCGCAGGATATGCTGAGGCTTGCCCATATCCGCAGCGGGTATAACAGCGCCGGGATTCAGTATGATCTTGCGAAATACAATCTTGATAATGCCACGCTTCGCACGCCGGTGTCGGGCACGGTGGCCGATCTTTTCTCCAAGCCGTACTGTGCCGTCGACGCTTCGGAGCCGTTTTGCATCATCATCGGCGACGGAGAGCCGGAGGTGGATTTCACTATCCTCGAAAACGAACTTCCCCTGATAAAACCCGGCGATAAGGTGAAAATACAGGCGTATGCTTCGCCCGATGTCGAATCGACGGGAAGCATCGCAAGCATCAATCCGAACGTAGACAGGGAAGGCGCCGTGCGCGTGAAAGCCGCCATCCGGCCGCATCCGAAACTGTTCAACGGGATGAACGTGCGCATAAGCATCTTCCGCTCGCTGGGCAAGCAGTGGGTGATACCGAAAACGGCCGTTGTCCTGCGCACGGGTAAGCAGGTGGTGTTTGCATACAAGGACGGGAAAGCGGCATGGCACTATGTGACGACCGGCTTCGAAAATGCGACGCACTACACCGTGACCGGCGAAACGCTTCGTGAGGGCGACGAGATCATTTACAGCGGCAACGAGCATCTGGCCGACGGAACGGACGTCAAGCAAGCGAATTTATGATTAAATTTCTTATACGGCGTCCCGTCGCCATACTGATGGCTTTCCTTGCAATGGTGATTATCGGCCTGATTACGTACTTCACCCTGCCGGTATCGCTGCTTCCCGATATTCCGATCCCCGACATTACCGTGCAGGTATCATTGCCCGACGGTTCGGCGCGCGAGATTGAAAATACGGTGATCACCTCCCTGCGCCGTCATCTGATGCAGGTAACACGGCTGAAGGATATAAAAAGCGAGACGCGCGACGGAAGCGCCCAGGTGAACCTGCGTTTTGAGTACGGCACGAATATCAACCTGGCGTTTATTGAAGTGAACGAAAAGATAGACGCAGCCATGAACTATATGCCGCGCGACATGGAACGCCCCCGCGTGATAAAGGCGAGCGCGACGGACATCCCCGTGTTTTACCTTAATCTTACGCTCCGCAACGACGAGAAATACGGCGCCACCGAAACGGAACGCTTCCTTGCGATGAGCGAGTTTGCCGAAACGGTCATCAAGCGCCGTATCGAACAGTTGCCGGAGGTAACGATGGTCGACGCTACCGGCGTGGTGGCAAAACAGGTGCAGGTCTTGCCCGACATGAACAAGCTGGAAGTGTCCGACATTACCCTGTCGGACATCGAGGCGGCTATCCGGAATAATAACATCGAACCGGGAAGCATGATTATCCGCGACGGCTATTATGAGTATAACGTGAAATTCTCGTCCCTCCTCCGTACCGTCGAAGACATCGAGCACATCTACCTCCGCAAGGCGGATCGCATATACCGGCTAAAAGACCTCTGCGCGGTGCGGATCGTAGCGGAAGAAGAGCGCGGGTTTTCGATGGTAAACGGGAAACGTGCCGTAACGCTGGCCATCATCAAGCAGTCCGCCGAAAACATGGAGAACCTGAAAAACGCGCTCAACGCCACCATCGACCATTTCCGCTCGCTGTATCCCGATATTGAGTTTACGGTGAACCGCAACCAGACGGAACTGCTCGATTATACCATATCGAACCTCAAGCAAAACTTCCTGACGGGATTCATCCTCATCTGCATCGTGGCGTTTATCTTTCTCGGCGATGCCAAATCGCCCGTCATCATCGGCCTCTGCATGATTGTATCGCTCATCATGTGTTTCCAGTTCTTTTATTTCTTCAACAAATCGCTTAACATCATATCGCTGTCGGGGCTTATCCTTGCGCTCGGCATGATGATCGACAATGCGATTATCATCACGGAAAACATAAGCCAGTACCGCGAACGGGGGCTGTCGCTCGAAGACGCCTGCGTGAAGGGAACGACCGAAGTGATTACGCCCATGCTGAGTTCCACGCTGACGACGATTGCCGTCTTCCTTCCCCTCATCTTCCTGAGCGGCATTGCGGGCGCCATCTTTGTCGACGAAGCCTTCTCCGTGTCGGTCGGCCTGCTCGTTTCCTACTTCACGGGAATCATGCTGCTGCCGGTGCTGTATAAACTTGTCTATACGAAAACCTTCACCCGCCGCGACTTCGGCGGATATATCCGCAAATATCAGGCACGCAGCGACAGGATGCTTTATCGCCGGTACGACCGCCTGATTGATTTCACCTTCTCTCACAAGACGCTGAACGCAATCATCATCCTTGCCGTTTTCCCGCTTTGCGTGGTACTGTTCAGGATCATGCCGAAAAGCGGGATGCCTGCCGTCGATCAGGTGGAACTGCTGACGCACATCGACTGGGGCGAGAATATCCACATCGACGAAAACCGCGCCCGCATAAACGCCGTCTGCCGCAGTATAGATTCGCTGACACTGGAACATTCCGCCTACATCGGCAGGCAGCAGTTTATCCTCGATAACGAGCGCAAGATGCCGGCCTCCGAGGGCGAACTGTATATCAAAGCGGAAAACGCCCGGATGGCAGAGCTGGCGCAGAAGGAAATTTATTCCCTGATAAAAGACCGCTACCCGCAGGCTACGGCGTCGTTCGCTCCTCCGAAGACGGTTTTCGAAAAGATTTTCGTGACCGGGGAAGCCGACCTCGTCGCCGAACTTTATCACGACAACCGGCAGTATATGCCCGAAGCCGACGAAATCCGCAAAATAGAACAACGGCTCGAAGAACTGTCGGGCGAACATTCCGAAGGAGTTACTTTCGAAAAAGAGGTGAGCCTCCGCATCGACCGGGAAAAGCTGCTGCTGTACGACGTGCCCTATGCCGTCGTCGAACAGATTCTCAAAACGGCTTTCCGGGATAATCAGGTTACTACGCTGCGCTCCTATCAGCAATACCTGCCGATCACCATCGCCGGCGAAGAGCAGACGATAAGCGAGGTGATACGTCAAACGCTCGTCCGCGCCAGTGTAGCGGAAGGCGGGAAAGCGAAACAGTTTCCGTTAAGCTATTTCGTTTCGGTCGTCCCCACGGAAGGCCTCAAGGCCATCGTGGCCGGCAAAAACGGCGAATATATCCCGATAGCCTACCCGCATGTGAACCGCCCCGAAGAACTGATGCGTAAAGCCAAAGAAGAAATCGGCAACCGGAAATCGTGGGACATCGGGTTTTCGGGAAGCTACTTTTCCAACCGGAAGATGATCGGCGAACTGGTCGTCGTACTGATCATTTCCATTCTGCTGATGTATTTCATTCTGGCCGCCCAGTTCGAGAGTTTCCTCCAGCCGCTTATCGTACTGGTTGAGATTCCGATCGACGTGGCGGTCGCACTCGTATGTCTGCTGATCTCCGGGCATACGCTCAACCTGATGAGCGCAATCGGCATCGTCGTGACCTGCGGCATCATCATCAACGATTCGATTCTAAAGATTGACATGATAAACGAACTGCGGAAAAAGGGAATGCCGCTCATGGAAGCCATACACACCGCCGGACACCGCCGCCTGAGGGCAATCATCATGACCTCGCTCACCACCGTCGCCGCCATCGTGCCGATGATGTTCGCAAGCGACCTGGGGTCGGAGATACAGAAGCCGCTCGCAGTCGCCATGATTTCGTCCATGATTGTCGGTACGGTCGTCAGCCTTTCCGTCATACCGCTCGTTTACTGGAGGATTTATAAAAACAAACCCGCCGTTTCCGCAACGGAAGCGGACATTTGAAAACACATTATGAACAGTAAAATTATTTATCCGATCTTTTGTATTCAGGCAGTATTATTATCCTGCAGTTGTTCGACTGCAAAACAAATCAATCCTGCCCGTTTAAACGAGTACGATATTGTTTTATTTGATACTGACCGAAACCGCCCTGTCCCGATTGCTGTTTACGATGATAACCGGTCTTCCGGTCAAAGAAAGAAGATTGTCATATTCAATCACGGATATGGGTTTAATAAAGGAGGTGATTACAAAATGTATTCCCGGATTTGCAGGTTTATGGCAAGCCATGGATACTTTGTTATTTCTATTCAGCATGAATTGCCTGCCGACGATCTTCTTTCTATGGAAGGAGACCTGTATGAAACGAGAATGCCCAACTGGAAAAAAGGAGAATTAAATATAGGTTTTGTAATAGATGAATGTAAAAAAATATATCCGCATCTTCGCTGGAATGATATTACCTTAATGGGACATTCGAATGGGGGAGATATGGCAATGTTATTTGCCGGGAATAATGCCGGTTTAATTAAAAATGTGGTATCTCTGGATCACAGGCGCGTTCCTGTTCCCAGAATTGCTAAACCCGGAATCTTATCGCTGAGAGGCTCCGATTATCCTGCGGAACCCGGAGTTATTCCTGCTCCCGAAGAACAGGCTGAATATGGTATTAAAATTGTCTATCTTAAAGATATTCGACATGCAGATATGGATGATAAAGGAACACAGGAACAAAGTAACGAAATAAATAACCGGATAATAAATTTTTTGAATGGGAAATAGAGTTTACACCATATTGCTTTTCTTCGTATTGCCGGGGTTGGGCAACCTGTCTCTGCGGGCGCAGGAATCCGCGCCCCTTGTCCTTACGCTCGAAAATACGATCGCGCTGGCCGGCGACAGTTCGCTCGAAGCGTTCCGCTCGAAAAACATCTACATGTCGGGCTACTGGGAATACCGCGCCTTTAAAGCCGCACGCCTGCCGAGCCTGACCCTCAACCTGACGCCCGGACAGTATAACCGCACGATTGTCAAACGCTACGATTCGGAATCGAACCTCGACATCTACCGTCCGCAGCAGGCCTTCGAAGCCTACGGCGGGCTGTCGGTCGTACAGAATTTCGACCTGCTGGGCGGCACGTTCTTCCTGAATACGAACGTGGATTACCTGCGGAACTTCGGCGGCAACACCTACACGCAATTCTCCTCCGTCCCCGTGCGTATCGGCTACCAGCAGAACCTCGTCGGATACAACGCCTTCAAGTGGGAAAAGAAAATCGAACCGCTGAAGTACGAAAAAGCAAAAAAACAGCTCGTCTCCGACCTCGAAAACACGGCCGGGCTGGCGGCCACCTGCTTTTTCAATCTGGCAATGGCGCAGGCGGAGTACGACCTCGCCGTGGAAAATGTAGGGAATACGGACACGCTGTATTCCATCGGCGAAGCACGCTACCGCATCGCCTCCATCAGCCGGTCGGACCTGCTGACGCTCAAACTCGACCGCATCAACGCGGTGAACTCGCTCAAGAACGCCGACATAACCTTGAAACGCGCCGCGTTTGCGCTGACTTCGTTCCTCAATATGGATAAAAACACGCCGGTACGCCTGCAACTGCCGGGCTATCCGAAAACGATGGAAATATCCGCCGAAAAGGCGCTGGAAGAAGCCCGCAACAACAATCCCGACCTGCTCGGATACAGGCAGAATATCCTGGAGATGCAGCGGGAAGTAGACCGCACGCAAAAAGAATCCCGCTTCAACGCATCCGTATCGGCAAGCGTCGGATTCAATCAGGTAGCCGCCTCCGTGGCCGAAGTGTATCGCGACCCGTTGCGGCAGGACATCCTCTCGCTGAACGTCTCCGTACCGCTCGTAGACTGGGGCGTACGCCGCGGAAGGCACAATATGGCAAAAAACAACCTGAACGTGACGGAGATTACGGCGCGGCAGGGCGAAATGAAAATCGAAGAAGACGTAATCATGACCGTCGGCGATTTCAACATCCAGAAAGACCTGATCGCTTCGGCGGAAGAAGCGCTCGACATTGCCGACGACGCCTACGCCGAAACCCGCCGGCGCTTTATGATCGGCAAGGCGGACATCAGCGCCCTCACGCTCTCGCGACAGCGGCAGCAGGCGGCAATGCGCAACTACATATCCGCACTCGAAAACTACTGGGTCAGCTACTACAAAATCCGCAAACTGACGCTCTACGACTTTGAATACAATATGCCGCTTTCAACAACCGTGGAAGTTAAACTGAAAACGACATACGCCAGATGACCTCTGTTGACAAATTCGCTTGTTCATTGAAAAAAAACGCCCTCATATCGTCCTTTACCGTAATAGTTGCCTTCGTGGCCGTTTCATTAATCGGGCTGGCCGTAATCCCCTCGCTGACGGTCAAACTCTCGCCGTCGCGCACGCTGCCCGGCCTGACGGTGCGGTTCAATATGCACGGCTCCGCCGCACGCATCGTCGAAATGGAAGCCACCTCCAAACTCGAAGCCATGCTGGCACGCATCCACGGAGTAAAAAACATCAAATCGACTTCGGGCAACGATTACGGAAGCATCACGCTGGAACTCGACAAACATGCTTCGATGGATGTCGTCCGCTTCGAAGCCTCCGCCATTGTCCGCCAAACGTGGTCGAGCCTCCCCGCGTCCGTCTCCTATCCCGTGATATACGTGAACCTTCCGGACGAAAACTCGTCCCGACCGTTCATCTCTTACAACATCGACGCAACGGCGCCGCCGTCCGTCATCCGACAATACGCCGAAGAACGCATCAAGCCGGCGCTGGCGCAGATACCCGGCATCTATAAAACGGACATCTCCGGCGCCACCCCCATGGAATGGCTGCTCGAATACGACATCCATCAACTGGACGCCCTCGGCCTCACCGTCGCCGACCTCCGGAACGCCGTCGAATCGCACAACCGCAGGGAATCGCTCGGAATGGTTCCGACGGAAAACAGTGACGGCGCGAAAAAATACATGCGCCTTTCGCTTACGGCGGACAACGGGGTGGAACACGACGGCTTCCGCGCCGGCGATATATTCCTGACCGACAAAGACGGCCGCATGATATGCCTCGACAAACTCGTCGCCGTCTCACGCCGCGAAGAGCCTCCGACCGGCTATTACCGCATAAACGGCCTTAACTCCATCTACATCACGCTCACCGCAACCGAAAACGCCAACCAGCTGCGCCTCAGCGAAGCCGTAAAAGCGCGGATGGACGCAATAAAACAGGCGCTCCCCAAAGATTACGAACTGCACATCAATTACGACGCCACCGAATATATCCGCAGCGAACTCAACAAGATTTACATCCGCACGCTGTTCACCATCCTCATCCTCCTGCTGTTCGTCTTTCTTACGACCTTCAACGCCCGATACCTGCTGCTCATCCTGCTCAGCCTGTTTTTCAACATCTCCATTGCCTTCATTATATATTACGTCGCCGGACTGGAGATTCAGATGTATTCCCTGGCCGGCATCACCATTTCGCTGAGCCTCATCATCGACAATACGATTATCATGGCCGACCACTACCTGCGCAACCGCGACCGGAAAGTATTCCTCTCCATCCTCGCCGCCACGCTTACCACCGTGGGCGCGCTTGCCATGATCTTCTTCCTGAACGAAAAAATACGCCTCAACCTGCAGGACTTCGCCGCCGTGGTGATGATCAACCTGATGGTTTCGCTGGGCGTTTCGCTGCTGCTCGTACCTGCGCTTATCGAAAACATGAAAATCAAACGGCGCCGGATACGGCTGCGCCTTAAACGCCTGCATTTCTCCGCGAAGAAAGCCGTACTTTACTTCAACCGCTTCTATTTCCTGATGATCCGCCTGCTGCACCGCTTACGCCACGCCATGTTCATCCTGCTGACCCTGGCGTTCGGGCTGCCCGTCTTCATGCTTCCCGAAAAAATGGAGGGCGACGGCAAATTTGCCGTGCAGTACAACAAATTTGCCGCATCGCCCGCGTTCAAAGAAAAAATACGCCCCGTCATGGAAAACGTGCTGGGAGGCACGCTTCGCCTTTTCGTGCGGAAAGTTTTCACCGGCAGCTATTTCTCCCGCAAAAGCGAGATGGTACTGACCATCTCCGCCTCCATGCCCAACGGCACGACCCTCAGCCAGATGAATCGCCTCATCCGGCAAATGGAAAGCTACCTCAGCCAATTCAAAGAAATACGCCGGTTCAGCGCCGCCATCAACAACCCGCGGCAGGCAAACATACAGGTGTTCTTTACCGAAGAAGCCGAAAAATCCGCCTTCCCCTACCAGCTTAAAAGCAACGTCATATCCCAGGCATTGCAACTGGGAGGCGGCAGCTGGGGCGTATACGGATTGGAAGACCAGGGATTCAGCAACGACGTGCGCGAATCGGCCGGCAACACGCGGGTAAAACTGTACGGCTACAATTACGACGATTTATATATACATGCCGAAACCCTGCGCCAACGCCTCCTGACAAACCCGCGCATCAGGGAAGTATTTATCAACTCGCAATTCTCGTGGTACAAAGACGACTACCGGGAATACACGTTCAGCCTCGACCGCAAGCGTATGGCTGCCGAAAACATTCATCCCTACGAACTCTACTCGTCCGTAAGCCCCGTATTCGGGCGCGACATCCACTGCGGATACATCACCGGTCGTGAACAGGTAGAAAACATAAAGATGTCCTCCGTGCAAAGCCGCCTCTACGACCTCTGGAGCCTCGCCGCCATGAGCCGCACGGTGAACGGCAAGTTCTACAAGACCGGCGAACTGGCCGTCATCGAAAAAGCGCAGACGCCGCAGAATATCGTCAAAGAGAATCAGCAATACACGCTCTGCCTGCAATACGAATATATCGGCTCGGCGCAGCTGGGGCGTAAAATCCTCGATCGCGAACTGGAAGCTTTCAACGCCTCGCTGCCCGTCGGATATTCGGCCGAAAGCGAGCTGAACTCCTTCTGGTGGAGCAGCAGCGACAACGGCCAGTACCTCTTTCTGGGCGTCATCATCCTGATTATATTCTTCATGACCGCCATCCTCTTCAATTCGCTCCGCCAACCTCTGGCGATTATTTTCGTAATACCCGTGTCGTACATCGGGGTATTCCTGACGTTCTATCTTTTCAAACTGAATTTCGACCAGGGAGGCTTTGCCTCCTTCGTGCTCCTGTGCGGCATTACCGTGAACGCAAGCATCTACCTCGTGAACGAATATAACCGGATACTTGCCCGCAAACCCGGCATGAACCCTCTGAAGGCTTACATCAAGTCATGGAACATCAAAATCGTCCCCATCTTCCTGACCATCATTTCCACGATACTTGGCTTCATCCCCTTCATGGTCGGGCTGGACAGGGAGAGCTTCTGGTTCCCGCTTGCCGCCGGCACAATCGGCGGGCTGATCACTTCCTTTGCCGGTATTTTCATTTATCTGCCCCTTTTCCTCATCCGGCGGAATACGATCCGCCGCAGGAAACCATCCGCACCGTGCATCCATTCACAAATATAGTTTGCATCATGAAAATAAAAACGAATCCGATATTACACGTTGTTGCTTTAATTTTATGCACCACAGTATATTCCTGCCATACGCAGGAAAAGGGCGGTTTAGTATGTATTGACGCCGCGCAGGCTTATCCCGAAAAAGAAATTGTTTTGAGTGATATTGCAGATGTTGCTTATCTGTGCGTAAAATCCGATAACGATGAATATCTCTTTAAGGGTCGCCCCGTATCTTTCGGTAAAAATACGGTAGTAGTACTCGACAACAGTTCGGGTAGCCTTTTGTTTTTCACAAAAGACGGAAATCCGAAGTCACGCTTCAATCACAAGGGTATAGGCCCGGAAGACTATATCAATGTAAACCAGGTTGTATATGACGAAGAAAAAGACGAGATATTTGTAGTTTACCGGAATGTGATTCAAATATATTCATCAACAGGCAAGCATAAGCGGAAAATCACCTTGCCGGCGGGCGTCGTCGTAAGTCCGGTTATTTCTTTTGACGATGAGTCGCTTTTCTTATATGACGCAAGCGTACAACTCCCTGCGGACGCAAAAAACCATACGGATGCGGAAACGTCTTTTGCATCGCCTTTTGTACGTATTTCCAAAACGGACGGAAAGGTATTGGACTGTGTAGAATTACCCACTGCCGGCATCGAGCTTGGAATATACCGGGATATGAACGGCACAAGAATGTTGGTAAGAGGCCTGACGCATCGCGTAATAAAATGTGATGAAGGAGCGCTGCTGTGCAATCCGGAAACCGACACGGTCTTCTTATACGGCAAAGACGGACGCTTAAACCCCGTGATGTGCAAAACGCCCGCGGTCGGCGCGTCGGACCCGATGGTGTATTTGAATAATTGCGTAGACGCGGGCAGATACCGGTTTATGGAGGTGTATACGATTCGTTTTGAAGAGGACGCGCTTCCCTATCCGGCCACCTTCCTCATGCACGACAAAGAAACCGGAGAGCTGTTCCGGCAAAAAATCACCTTGCCCGATTATATGGGGAAACGTTTTTATATCAGCCCCAGGCAGTCGGGGAGAGATTATGAGAACGGCGCTTTTTTTGAATTGGATTTGATTGAGTTGAAGCAGGCATACAAAGAAAACAAACTGAGCGGCAAGCTGAAAGAATTGACGGCCTCGCTGGACGAAGACAAAGACAATAATATCTTTTTACTGTTTAAATTTAAGTAAAGCATAAAAGCGGAATACGTCCGCCGCGTTAAGTTTTGCCGTTCCGAGTTAACTCTGCGCGACTCGGATTGAACACACACGTCATCGCAGTTTTGTGAACTTTATCACAAACATGGTTTCCGCGCGCATTGCTTATCATTTCCTGCCTAAAAAACCTTCTCCGAACATGGATATAGTGGAACGCATGCTTTACGGAAGATTGCTTTTGCACCACTTGAACTTTATTCCCGTCTTATTCTTTGTTTTTTATGCCGCTAAAACAAAATTAATCTTACGCGCATTTGTAGCATGAATTATAAAAACACCGAAAACCCGAACAGGCGCACATAACAGATATTGTCGACGGACAGTAATGAAAAATATCAAATAAGTTCTACAATTGCAATCACAGGGTTAGAATCTTCATTTACATCCAAAAACATGTCCGGCAACAAGGACTGCTTTTTCAGTTCAATAATATGAGACGGATTCAAAATCATACATACCACTTCATCCCGTATCTTATAGTGAGGGTAAAAAACAGGACCGTTATCCAAATCATTTATAAACCCATCCGCATTGTGGTTTTCAGCATTTGTGACGCAGACAAATTCATTCTTATCTTTATCATAAAAATAAGGTTTCAGTCCTTTTTTATTTCTAAACATATTGACGAATAAATATTTCTCCGTTTCGATTATTTGCCATGGCAAAATGTAATCAACCGTTGTCTCTACAAATTTCATGGCATCTGCCCGTATTGTGCTTTCAAGTTTATGTCTTGAAGACAAGAATATATATCGGGGAATCAACTCATAATTCTTATCGAAATAATATATCGTATCATTAAACATCCGATTATAATAAACCTTATCCTCAAACGGATAAAAGACAGCCATGTTATTCAAACTTAAAGGCGAGCGGCTCCCGTTGAATAAATCAGAATTCGGCGCTGTCGATAATGTATCGCCTGAGAGAGAAATAACTGCTGATTTTACGCTGCTGTTTCCCATGTAATTCCCAATATTTAAGGCAATCGCTTCATTATTTAATAAAGCCCAGTGCGATAAATTTACCTGACTCAGTAACGTTTCGATATAATTTCCCTTGTCATCGTATACCAATATTCCCCGCGTCGAAGTAGAAGTAATCATTATTTTGTTGTTTTTTTCATCGTAAACCACATTTCCTATATTCCCGTATTCTCCGGGGCCATTACCTTTATGACCTATTTGCCGGATAAATCTCCCATCCATATCGAACAGGTAGCATCCGTTTAAATCGGCAATCAGCAGACTGTTTTGTACTAATCCTGTGAAAACAATTGAATTCTCATTTATTAAACAGTCTTCCTTTGTTTCCGGACAGACATATTTAATTGTCCGTCCGATTGAACTTAAATACATTTGCGTTTCATTTTCTGTCGCTTCATCAATGTTCAGTAAAACAAGACTATTACTGTTATCTACATTTTTACAGCATAAAAGCGCAGATAATAAACAAAAGCATACTATCTTTTGTTTTCTCTGTATTATTTTCATATAACATTTGGTGTTATCCATATATATTTGATAGTTTATAGGGTTTGTAAGTACATTTAGCCGGTACGGAGATTATAATGTTTCTGCAATGTATTGTGGTAAAAGAAAAATCGGGCTAAAGTCCGGGCAGTCGCATGGACTGTGGACTTTAGCTCAATGTCATCAAGTGAAAAGCAATCCGGGGGGCTTGCCGTCACTGTTTTTTTTCAGGGATTGCTTTTTTGAAGTTGCACGCCAGCTTTCCCTGCGTCGTATCCGCCGTTCCTTTTACCGTGCCGTCTTCTTCCCAAACAGTTACCGTCACATATTCGCCCACGTACAGTTCAATTGACAGTTTGCCGTCTTTCTTCGTAAGCTTTTTGTCCTTTACATCTACTTCTTCACCTTTGACATCAATCAGATACTCTTTGTCTTTCTCCTTGATGTCAATGGTATAATCCTGATAGCCATACGGTGCGTCGGGAACCGTCACCGCCCAGCGGCCTATGAGTTTCCTGACATCGCCGTCGGTGGTGCCGGCCGTCGTAACTGTCGTGCACCACAAACATAATCCTGCAAAAATCACATACATTAATTTCATAGCGTTTACTTTTTAGTTTTGCAAAGATATGTGGTTTTGTTTTATATCCTGCGTTTTTTCGGCGTGTATTTGTTTTATGCCGCCGTATGCGGAATGATTTTGCACACAATTACAGGCCGTAATTCCTATAATCCGGCTTTGCGGATGCAGGATGTCAAAAAATCCGTCCCCATTCATCGTGCAAGTTAAAATATCACGTATATTTGCCGCATTATTTTATAATATAAAAACAACATGATAACACAGGTTTCGACAGACGAAGTAATTGAATGGGCTAAAGATTTTCTGCACAAAGCAGGTGAAGCGCTTACGCCCGAAGAGGTAAAGGAGCAGAAAAAATATGCTTCATTAGTGCAAACACCCGAATACAAAACGTTTCTTTCGAGGATGCTTGACGAATCGTCGCAGATTCGCGACAACGCCAAGCTCAACAGGCGGGTTCGGCAGTTGATCGGGGAATACGGCATTCCCGACTTTTTCAGTCCGGGCGACCGTTTCCTGATACGGCTGTACATGGCGGGCGGATATTTGTTTCCGTGTATTGCCATGCCCGTTTTCAAGGCAAAGCTGCGCAGGGAGACAAACAAAATCATCATCGCCGAGGAGCGTCCTAAACTGACCCGCCACCTCAAAGAACGGCGGGAGAGCCACATCGGGCAGAACGTGAATCTGCTGGGCGAAGTCGTGCTGGGCGACAGGGAAGCCGCGCATCGGTACACGCACTATCTCGAAGCCCTCGGCGAACCGGACATCAATTATATATCCATCAAACTTTCGGGCATCTACGCGCAGATAAAACCGTTGAGCTACGAACAAAACAAAAGGGAACTCGGCGATTTGCTTGCGGCCGTTTACCGCAAAGCTGCGGAAAATCCTTACACGGACGAGCACGGCAAGCAATGCGCCAAGTTCGTCAACCTCGACATGGAGGAATACAAGGATACGGAACTGACGCTCGAAGTCTTTATGGAAGTGCTTGCGCGTCCCGAATTTAAAAATTATCAGGCGGGAATCGTCGTGCAGGCCTACTTGCCCGACGCTTCGGCGTTCCTGAAACGGTTGCATGAGTTCGCAAAAAAACGTGTGGCCGACGGCGGGGCGCCGATCAAGGTGCGCATCGTGAAGGGCGCCAATCTTCAGATGGAAAGCATCGTGTCGTCATTGCGCGGATGGCCGTGCCCCGTGTATCGCACAAAGGTGGAAGTCGATGCCAACTACCTGCATCTGCTCGACACGGCGCTGCAGCCCGAAAACGTCCGGGCGTGCCGCATCGGCGTAGCGTCGCACAACTTTTTTACGATTGCATACGCGCATCTGCTGGCAGAGAAAAACGGCGTATCGCAATACGTCACCTTCGAGATGCTCGAAGGCATGGCGAACAACCTCCCGCGCGTGATGCGGAAACTGCAAAAACAAATTATCCTCTACACGCCCGTAGTGAAAGCAAATCATTTCCTGAATGCCATTTCATACCTTGTGCGCCGTCTGGACGAAAATACGGGAACGGAAAATTTCCTCAGCTACACGTTTAACCTGAAACAGGACAGCCCCCAGTGGCATTTCCTTGCCGGGCAGTTTCTGGAAGCACACGGGATGAAGGATACGGTCGGGACGACGCCTTTCCGCACGCAGGACAGGACGAAGGCCGTCACTTACCGCCCCGCAACAGGCGACGACGTCTTTTTCAACGAACCTGATACGGACTTGGACTTGCCGTGGAATCGCCGCTGGGCGCTGGACGTGCTGAAGAAATGGGAAACGACGGTCAACGAAAAAAACTTCGTCGTCCCCGTGCAAATCGGCGACAGGGAAGAGTCTTCGGAAAACAGGAAACTGTATTACGACCGCAGCCGCAACGATGAGACGGCCTGCTGCGAAACCTGTCTTGCCTCGCCCGGACAGGTGCGCGAAATCATCGCCGCAGCAGAAAAAGATGCGTCGGGATGGAGAAAAACATCGGTCGACGCACGAAAAAAAATCCTGTATCAGGCAGCGGAAAACCTGAGCGCGGCGCGCGGCGACCTGATCGGCTGCATGGCGGCCGTCACGGGAAAGGTCTTTACCGAAGGCGACATCGAAGTGTCGGAAGCAATTGATTTCTGCCGATACTATCCGCTTACAATGAAATACTTCGACAGCCTGCAAACCGTCTCACACGCACCGAAAGGAATCGTGCAGGTCATTTCGCCGTGGAATTTCCCGCTTGCCATTCCCGTGGGCGGTACGGCCGCCGCGCTGGCCGCCGGCAATACGGTGATACTTAAACCTGCTACGGCGGCGTTGCCCGTGGCTTGGGCCTTTGCCGGATGTTTCTGGAATGCGGGCGTTCCGAAAGACGCATTGCAGGTGGTTTGCCCTGCCGACCGCGCGGCGCTCGACTGCCTGTGCGCCCATCCGTCGGTGAAACACATCGTCCTGACGGGCGGTACGGACACGGCTTTCCGGCTGCTCGCAAACACGCCGCGCACGCCGCTCTCGGCCGAAACGGGCGGCAAAAACACGATTATCATCACCGCCAATGCCGATCAGGATCATGCAATCCTCAATGTGGTTTCGTCCGCCTTCGGCAATGCAGGGCAAAAATGTTCGGCCTGCTCGCTGCTTCTGGTCGACAGGAAAACGTATTGCGACGACACGTTCAAGTCGAAACTGAAAGACGCCGTAACAAGCCTGCGCACGGGAAGCGTATGGAATACGATGAACAGCACAGGCCCGATGATCGACAACCGCAATGAAAAACTGCGCTATGCCCTCGAACATCTCGAACCCGGCGAATCGTGGCTGGTCGCGCCCGAATTTGTCGACGAAAAAAAATATATCCTCAAACCCGCAGTAAAATGGGGCGTCAAGCCCGGAAGCTATACGTTCCGCACGGAACTGTTCGCCCCGCTGCTGTCGGTCGTCTGCATCGACAGCCTGCAGCAGGGGATCGCCTTTGCCAATGCCTCCGAATACGGCCTGACGGCCGGCCTCCAGAGCCTGAACAAAGACGAACAGACGCTTTGGAAAAACAGCATCGAAGCCGGAAACCTGTACATCAACCGCGGCATCACGGGCGCCATTGTGCGCCGCCAGCCCTTCGGAGGAATGAAACGCTCCGCCTTCGGAGGAGGCATCAAAGCCGGAGGACCGAACTACGTTTCCAGCTTCGTACGGTTTACCGAAAACGACATTTCGGAAACCGCGCCCTCTACCGCGCCGGGCAGCCTCGTGACGGACGGGAAGGAGCAAAACCGCGTGAATTACGGACATGCAAGTTTCAAACGTGAATGGGACGAAACGTTTTCGCAGGAAAAAGACATCTGCCGTATCTGCGGCGAAGAAAACATTTTCCGCTATCTCCCGCTGAAAAGCGTCGGATTCCGCGTAGACGCCGACGACCGTCCGGCAGACATCCTGCTTGTGGCGGACGCTTCATCCATAGTCGGAACGCCGCTGACGATAAGCGTCCCGGCCGACAACCCGAATCTGGAAATCATCGGAAAAGCGGCATCCCTGCTGCCCGGCGTAACGGTTACGGTACAGGACGAACCGGAGTTTATCGCCGAACTGGAGCAATACGAACGCATCCGCGCCTGCTCTGCGCGCCTCTCCGACGCGCTCTACCGCAAAGCCGCCGAACTCGGAAAACACATCGCCGACAGCAACCCCACAGTCGAAGGCCGCATCGAACTGCTTCACTATCTGAAAGAGCAGAGCATCGCCCACGAATATCACCGGTACGGAAGTATCTTTGAGTAAACGCCACGCCGGCAGGCTCACCGCATCGAAGTAACGGCGCCGGAGGGGGATATTTCAATAATGTATGAAATATCCCCTTTCTTTGTTCCGGCGCCGGCCTGCCGGAAATCCACAGTCCCCGTTCCGGGCGTCCCGTTCAACTCTTTTAGAACCTCAATCCTCGCTCGGAGAACCTCAATCCTCGCTCTGAGAACCTCAATCCTCACTCGGAGAACCTCGATCCTCGCTCGGAGAACCTCGATCCTCGCTCGGAGAACCTCGATCCTCGCTTTTTGTGACAAGATAGCAGTCCGGAGAATAAAAGGGCGGGTAATGATTACGGCAGACGAAGCGGGAAGAGGGCTGTTATGCGACGCAGGGAGAGGACGTGCATCATTAAACGAAAAAGTCCCGCCGGTGAGGCAGGACTTTCTCGTTGCTTTTACAGGCCGGGCATGTTTGCCCTTATCCCAGGAATCCCAACAGTATGCCGGCAGCTACGGCAGAGCCGATCACGCCGGCCACGTTCGGCCCCATGGCGTGCATCAGCAGATAGTTGGTCGAATCGTATTCCAGACCGACGATTTGCGATATGCGCGCCGAATCGGGCACGGCCGATACGCCTGCATTGCCGATCAGGGGATTGATTTTGTTTCCTGTCCGGAGGAAGAGGTTGAAGAACTTCACGAACATCACGCCGCCGCATGTGGCAATGATGAAGGACATGGCGCCCAGGATGAATATCATGACCGACTGGAAGGTGAGGAACTGGGACGCCTGCGTAGACGCGCCGACGGTGACGCCCAGCAGGATGGTGACGATGTCGATCATCGGGCCGCGTGCGGTTTCGGCAAGGCGCCGCGTGACGCCGGATTCCTTCAGCAGGTTTCCGAAGAAAAGCATCCCCAGCAGCGGCATTCCCGAAGGGACAAGGAAGCACGTCAGCAGCAGCCCGACGATGGGGAAAATCATTTTCTCCGTCGACGAAACTACCCTCGGCGGCCTCATGCGTATGAGCCGCTCCTTTTTTGTCGTAAGCAGCCGCATGAAAGGCGGCTGTATGATGGGCACCAGCGCCATGTATGAATAGGCGGATACGGCAATTGCTCCCATCAGGTTCGGAGCCAGCTTGGAGGAGAGGAAGATGGCCGTCGGGCCGTCCGCTCCGCCGATGATGCCGATTGCGGCCGCCTGATTAGGTTCGAATCCCAGTTGCAGCGCAATGACGTATGCCCCGAAGATGCCCAGCTGGGCGGCTGCGCCTACCAGCATCAGCTTGGGGTTTGAAATCAGCGCCGAAAAGTCGGTCATAGCCCCGATGCCGAGGAATATCAGCGGGGGATACCACCCCTGCCGCACGCCCTGATAGAGGATGTTCAGCACCGAGCCTTCTTCGTAAAGGCCGATTTGCAGCCCGGCGTCCTTAAAAGGGATGTTTCCGATCAGTATCCCGAATCCGATCGGGATGAGCAGCATCGGTTCGAATTCATATTTGATGGCCAGGAAAATGAAAGACAATCCCACCAGAATCATGGCAATATGCCCCGGCGTCACGTTGTAGAACCCCGTATAGGTCAGAAACAGCTGAATATTTTCTCCGAGAAATGATAAAAAACTATCCTGCATGATATGTCACTGTTTTATTTGATTATTACCAGTTCGGCTCCTTCCAGTACCGAATCGCCCTTGTTTACCTTGATTTCGGCAATCGTGCCGTTTTGGTCGGCAGAGATTGTATTTTCCATCTTCATGGCTTCGAGCACAAGGATCTTCTGACCCTTCTTCACCGCGTCGCCCACCTTGCAGTCCACGCTCAGAATCACGCCCGGCAGCGGCGACTTGACTGCCTTGGCGCTGCCCGCAGTTGCCGGGCGCGATGCGACGACGGGCGATCCCGACGAAGTGGTCGGCGCCTGAGCCGGACGCTTGATGGTTACTACATGCTTCTTGGCAGGCTTGTCCATAGACACCTTGTAGGGCGTGCCGTTCACTTCTACCTCGGCGACGGTGTCTTCTACCTTGTTGACCGTCACGTTATAGATATTCCCGTTAATGGTATACTTGAATTGTTTCATCTTATTACAGTTCCGTTTATTTAAATTATTTTCTCTGAGGCAGGTTTCTTAATCCGTAAATTTTTGAACTCCACGGCGAGTAATTGCGCGCTACCTTGTGGATGGTGATCACGGTATTTTCCAAATCATGCACGTCTTCTTCCACTTCAAACAACGCCAGCGAGACGGCAGCCACAATTTCGCCGGATTCAAGCGCATCGACGCCCGCGTGATGCCCGTTTTCCGAAACCCTCGCCTTCCGTGCGCGCCGCCGGCTTATCTCTATGGCCGATTTACCCACGTATTTAAAGCACAGATACAGCAGCACCAGTCCTATGAATACTACGGCCATCGCCGTGACGGTCATGCCGATCCCCCAGGCATCGTTGCCCTTGAAGTTTTCGATCTTTTCGTTTGTATCCAGCGTCAGGTTGTTCGTGCTCGGCGTGACTTTCGTCAACTGCAGCCATACGTCCTCTCCGTCCACCTTACGGGCGAAACTGATGTCCGCCTTTTGGCCGGCCGGTATCACAATGGAATCTACCAGCGTTTTGCCGTCGACGTCATACAAGGCGATGAAATTTTCATTCTCCCCGTCGAGCGTGAAATTCAAGTGAAAAGTTCCGCGGTTAGCCAGCCCGTCAGCCCAGAAAAGCACGTGCTGGCGCGGGGGAATCTTCGTAAGCACATCGCCCTTGGGGATGGGATATTTCCTCGGATTGCTGCGGTCGTTTGTCAGATAACATCCGCCGATGTTGACCGTGCCTGCGGAAATATTGAACAACTCAATCCATCCGCTTCGTTGGCCGTAATCGTCGACAAAATTGTTGTCGTTGATAACCAGCACTTCGTTAATTCGCATGGAAGTAACCTGCTGCGCCTGCGCGCCTGCGGCGAAAAACAGGGTAAACAGCAGGAATATCCCGCACTTCTTGTGTATGATCTTCATATTCTTTAATGCTGAGAATTAGAGCGGAATATTTCCGTGCTTTCTGGCGGGATTGGTCAGTTTCTTCGTTTGCAACTGCTGCAAGGCGCGGATGATGCGGAAGCGCGTGTTGCGCGGCTCAATCACATCGTCGATGTAGCCGTATTTGGCGGCATTATACGGATTGGCAAACAATTCGTTGTATTCCTTCACCTTCTCGTCCATCAGTGCGGCGGGGTCGGCAGCTTCCTTGATTTCCTTTGAATAAAGCACTTCGGTAGCGCCCAAACCGCCCATCACGGCGATTTCGGCCGTAGGCCACGCATAGTTCAGGTCTCCGCGCAGCTGTTTGCAACTCATCACAATATGCGACCCTCCGTAGGACTTGCGCAACGTGACCGTCACTTTCGGCACGGTAGCTTCGCCGTAGGCATAAAGCAGTTTGGCGCCATGCAGAATCACGGCATTGTACTCCTGCCCCGTTCCCGGAAGGAATCCCGGCACGTCGACCAGCGTAACCAGCGGGATATTGAAGGCGTCGCAAAAGCGCACGAACCGTGCCGCCTTGCGCGAAGCATTGCAGTCCAGCACCCCGGCAAGATATTTCGGCTGGTTGGCCACGATACCCACCGAATAGCCGTTGAAACGCGCAAAGCCGATGATGATGTTTTTTGCAAAATCTTTCTGCACTTCAAAGAACTCGCCGTTATCTACAATTGTTCCGATCACTTCATACATGTCATAAGCCTGATTGGCGCTGTCGGGAATGATTTCGTTCAGGTTGTCGTCCAGGCGGTCAATCGGGTCGGAACATTCGATCGGCGGCGCCTCTTCGAGATTGTTTTGCGGAATATAGCTGAGCAGCTTGCGAATCATGGCCAGCCCTTCCTCTTCGGTTTGCGCCGTGAAATGCGTCACGCCCGATTTTGAGGAATGGATGCTTGCGCCGCCGAGGTTTTCCTGATTCACGTCTTCGCCCGTGACCGATTTAACGACTTTCGGGCCGGTAAGAAACATGTACGACGTGCCTTCCGTCATCAGCGTAAAGTCAGTCAGTGCAGGAGAATAAACAGCGCCTCCCGCGCACGGGCCGAATATGCCGGAGATTTGAGGAATCACGCCCGAAGCCAGAATGTTGCGCTGGAAGATTTCGGAATAGCCGGTCAGGGCATTGATTCCTTCCTGAATGCGCGCGCCGCCCGAATCGTTGATGCCGATACACGGGGCGCCCATCTTCATGGCCATATCCATCACCTTGCAGATTTTTTGCGACATCGTTTCCGAAAGCGAGCCGCCGAATACGGTGAAATCCTGTGCGAAAACATAAACCAGACGCCCGTCAATCGTTCCGCTTCCCGTCACGACGCCGTCGCCGAGATAGTTTTTCTTTTCCTGCCCGAAGTTTGTACACCTGTGTTTTACAAACATGTCCATTTCTTCAAAACTGCCTTCGTCCAGCAGCATTGAGATACGTTCGCGAGCGGTATACTTTCCGCGTTCATGCTGTTTCGCGATGGCTGATTCGCCGCCGCCGGCACGCGCCTGATCGCGTAACGCGATTAATTCCTTTACTTTTTCAAGTTGATTGCTCATTGATGATTTATTATTTGTTGTTTAACATATTGGAATCGGCAAACCGGGAGGGTTATTCCCCTTTCATACACAGTTCGGTCAGTACGCTTCCCGTTGATTTGGGATGCAGAAACGCGATTTGCAACCCTTCAGCCCCGCCGCGCGGATGATTGTCTATCAGCCGGACGCCCTTCGACGCCACTTCGTCCAGCGCATCTTGAACGGACGGAACGGCAAAGGCGATGTGGTGAATGCCTTCGCCCCTGTTTTCGATAAACTTGGCGATGGCGCTGTCTTCGCTCGTCGGTTCCAGCAATTCGATTTTTGTCTGTCCTGCCTTAAAGAAGGCAGTTTTTACTTTTTGATCGGCTACAACCTCGATGTTGTAGCATTTTAACCCCAAAACGTTTTCGTAATAAGGAAGATGGGCTTCAATACTTTTAACGGCAATGCCTAAATGCTCAATGTGTGAAATGTCCATAAATATGAGTTGTTTATTAAGGAAAAGTAATCCGGCCACAAAGGTAGAAAAATAATACACACGACCGTATTCTTTAAATAATATTTTTCCCCCATCCCGACGTAAAAATTTTTCTCCATTTCAAGCGCTTGGAAATATCAAATTCTTCGTGTACCTTTGCCCCGCTTTTTTAAGCCCCTCGTGTAATGGGAAATTGGGAAGCAAAACTGATTTTTAGTAACACAATTTTTTATAAACAAATGAATACATTTCAATTAAAAGGCGCCCCAAGAGAGGGTACCGGAAAAAAAGCTACCAAAGCTATCCGCAAGAAAGGGTTGATCCCCGCCATACTTTACGGTCGGATGCCGGTTGCCCTGCCGTTTGAAGGCGCGTTGAACACAGGCGAAAAGATAGTTGAAGCGCCTAACAACAAAGGTCTCGTCATTACGGAATTTACAGTGACGACCGAAGATGTGCGCAACTTGATATATACGCCCCACATCTATTTGGTCGACTTGTCGCTCGAAGGCGGTCGCACGGTCAAAACCATTATGAAAGACATCCAGTTCCATCCCGTGACGGATGCAGTGTTGCACATTGACTTCCTGGAAGTCTTTGACACGAAACCCATCGTGATGGAAGTGCCCGTCGTACTCGAAGGCCATGCGGAAGGCGTCAAGGCCGGCGGTAAGTTGAACCTCGAAATGCGCAAGTTGCGCGTGAAAGCATTGTTTGACAAAATGCCGGAGAAACTGGTAATTAACGTAGAAAAACTCGGACTGGGAAAAGCCATTCAGGTGGGCGATCTGCAGTTCGATAATATGGAATTGATAAATGCAAAAAATGCCGTTGTCTGCTCGGTGAAACTGACCCGTGCCGCACGCGGCGAAGCTACGGCTAATACATAATTGACCGTTTGTTAGTACTACTTTTATTTATTGAGAAGGGGAGGAGGATTTGCCTGACGGCATTTTCTCCTTCTTTTTATTATGGTTCGGACAGGAAATGAAGTTTTTAATTGCAGGATTGGGTAATACAGGCCCGGAGTATTTGGGGACGCGCCACAATATCGGTTTTCGAGTGGTGAATGCCGCAGCCGAAGAAGGCGGCGTTGCGTTCACCGAGATGCGCTACGGCGCCGTAGCGCTAAGGCGTGTGAAAAACGCGGAACTGATCCTGCTGAAACCGAATACTTTTATGAACCTGAGCGGCCTCGCCGTCCGCTACTGGCTGCAAAAGGAAAATCTGCCGGTAGAACGTCTGCTGATCGTTGTCGACGATATTTCACTGCCTTTCGGGACGTTACGCCTTAAGCCGAAAGGAAGCGCCGCCGGACACAACGGCCTGCGCCACATCGAAGAAACGCTGGGCACGCAACACTACAACCGCCTGCGCTTCGGCATCGGGAACAGTTTTACGCCGGGAAGACAAATTGATTATGTCCTCGGACAATTCGACCCGAAAGAACTCGAACAGTTACCCGCGCACGTAAAAAAGGCTTCGGAGATGGTGAAAAGCTTCTGCCTTGCCGGTGCGGACGCCACTATGAATTTGTACAATTAACCGAAAATAAATTGTCGATGAACGAAGTACGAATAGATAAATGGATGTGGGCGACACGCATTTTCAAAACGCGGACGATTGCGGCGGAAGCCTGCAAAAAAGGCAGAGTGGCGATTGGCGGCGTCAGCGTGAAGCCTTCGCGGATGATTCGCACGGGCGAGACGCTGCAAATCCGCAAACCGCCCGTCACTTTTTCATTCAGGGTATTAGCCCTTACCGAGCGGCGGATGAGCGCAAAACTTGTATCCGAATATCTTGAAAATGTGACGCCGCCCGAACAGTACGAATTGCTGGCGATGGGCAAGATTTCGGGATTTGTGGACAGGGCGCGCGGACTGGGTCGCCCGACGAAAAAGGAACGCCGCGACCTGGAACAATTTATCGACGATACCGAAACGTTTGATCCGTCCGGATTCGAACTTGGCGAGGAAGAGTTTTAATCGTTATCCCCATTACCTCCGGATTGCCTTCCGGGAACTTTCGCCGTCCTTCCGAGAACTTTCGCCGGCCTTCCGGGAACTTTCGCCGGCCTTCCGGGAACTTTCGCCGGCCTTCCGGCAAACTTCACCGGCCTTCCGGGAACTTTCGCCGGCCTTCCGGCAAACTTCGCCGGCCTTCCGGGAACTTTCACCGGCCTTCCGGGAACTTTTGCCGGCCTTCCGGGAAACTTCGCCGGCCTTCCGGCAACTTTCGCCGGCCTTCCGGGAAAGTTTGCCGGAAGGCCGGGAAAAGTCGAAAAGCCTACTGCTGCTTCTCTTTGTTTCTCATTTTAATCTCAATTAAAAAGGCCGCAAGCAGTCCTGCGCCGCCAAAGAGCAATACCGATGCCGAATAGGCGGTGGTGGACAGTTCGTGACGATTTTGCCACTCGTTGCCGTCATAACCGTTTGCAGTCAGCGCCGAAGAGATTAGCATCCCCACCAGCAGGCCGAGGCCGATACTTACCAGCAGGCAGCCGAATTTGAGCGCGCCGAACGATTTGCCCCGGTGCGGTCCCAAAAAATCGGGCGACATCCCGCTAAACAGCGCGGGGTCAAATTTGTCTCCGAACTTCTCGATAATCATCATCCGTTCTCTGCGACGGGCATAAAGTTCGATAATCTTGTAAAATCCCGTAACTAAAATCCACATAACGGCAGGCATCATGATAAATTCCATATTCATAATCGTTTGTTTTAAAATTAATATTTTTGTTCGTTTCGCCTTTTTGACGCACTTTGTCCGAAAAGGTTACACGCTGCGACACATTTTTAGTCTTACGGTTGCAGTCGGAGGGATTGTGTCCGTGCGCGACAGGCTGCTTCCGGCCTGCTGCAAGGCAGCGCGCAAGGGTCGTTTTTCAGGTAAATGTGCTATTTTTGCGCCGGAAAAAAAGGAAAAGAGATGCAGATTCCGACGGATTTTATGATTCGCATGAGTGAATGGATGGGCGACTGGCCTCTGCTGGCGGAAGCTTTGCAGGGCGAGCCGCCGGTGAGCATCCGCGTCAATCCGGCGAAGGCGCCTGCCTGCCGGCCGGGCGAACGGGTGGAGTGGTGCGAGACGGGTTATTATCTCTCCGACCGGCCGTCGTTTACCTTCGACCCGATGTTTCACGGCGGGGCGTATTACGTGCAGGAGGCCTCGTCCATGTGTATGGAGCAGGTGGTGAGGCAGCTGGTGACGTCGCCGGCGGTGTGCCTGGATCTTTGCGCCGCGCCGGGAGGCAAATCGACGCATCTGCTCAGCCTGCTGCCGGAGGGGAGCGTGGTGGTGAGTAACGAGACGGTGCGCAGCCGTTGCGGCGTGCTGCTGGAAAACGTACTGAAATGGGGCGCTGAGCGCGTGTTCGTGACCAACAGCAGTCCTGCGGAGGCGGGCGGGCTGACGCATTTGTTTGACCTGATTGTGGGGGACATGCCCTGTTCGGGCGAGGGGATGTTTCGGAAAGATGCGGCGAGTTGCGGCGAGTGGAGCGCGGCGCACGTCCGGCTGTGCGCCGGGCGGCAGCGGCGGATTGTGCACGAGGTATGGGATGCGCTCCGCCCCGGAGGGCTGTTTGTGTACAGCACGTGTACGTTCAACCGGGAGGAGAACGAGGAAAATGTGCGCCGGCTTGCGGAGGCGTTGTGCGCCGAGGTGTTGCCGCTGCATGTCGACGCCGGATGGGGCATCGACTGCGGGGCGGAGGCCGGCCTTCCCGCCTTGCGGTTTTATCCGCACCGGACGCGGGGGGAGGGGTTCTTCCTCGCCGTGCTGCGTAAGGCGGATGCGCCGCGCCGGCGGATTTCTCTCAGAACGGGGAGCGGGTTGCGGCCGGCAAAGCCTCCGGCACAGGTTTGCGAATGGATTCGCCGGCCGGAGGCGTTTCGCTTTGCGGATTGGCGGGGGGTTATACATGCCGTTCCCGACTGTGCTGCGGATCTGTTCGGGATTATTTCCGAGCGCCTGCGCCTCTGTTCGGCCGGCATCCCCGTCGGGCGGGTGAGCGGGAAAGACGCCGTTCCCGCTCATGCCCTGTCGCTGAGCCGGGCGTTTCATCCGGAGGCCTTTCCGCGCGTCGAGTTGTCATGGCGCGAAGCCGTGCGCTACCTTCAGCGCGAAGCTCCCGCGCCGCGCGCCGACGTGCCGAAAGGGCTGCACGTGGTCACGTACCGTAGTCTTCCGCTGGGATTTGCCCGGCATGTGGGCAGCCGCGTCAATAACCTTTATCCGCAGGAGTGGCGCATCCGCAGCCGCCGCGTGCCGGAGGAGGAGTTTCGTATTTTTCCCTGATGTATTCGCAGATGGCGGTCTGGGCGCGCACGGGCTGCCGGGTCGTGCCGTCGCGCTTGAACACGTTCCGCATGTGCTCGTCCACGAAGCAGGCCTTCGTGTTGTCGTTCAACTGGATTTGGAGGATGTCGATAATCATCCGCCGGATGTCGCCGTCCAGAATCGGCACGGCCGCTTCGATGCGCCGGTTGAGGTTGCGCTTCATCCAGTCGGCCGAAGAGAGGTAGACGTCCTCCGCCCCGTCGTTGAGGAAATACCACACCCGCGCATGTTCGAGAAACGTGTCGACGATGCGCGTCACCCGGATATTCCTGCTGAACGGCCTGTTGGGGACGAGGCAGCATATCCCGCGCACGATGAGGTCGATGTCCACGCCGCTTTCCGAGGCGGCGTAGAGTTCGTCTATCATGCTTTCGTCCTGCAGGCCGTTCATCTTGAGGATGATTCGCCCTTTCTTTCCCGCGCCGGCGTGTTCCTTTTCGCGCCGGATCATGCGTTTCAGCTCTGCCGTCATGTTGAACTGCGCCACCAGCAGGAGGCGGAATGTGGGCGGGTCGGGGCGTTCTTCGAGTACGTGGAACAGGTCGTTGATCTCGGCGACGATCTCCCGGCGGGAGGTCAGCAGCCCCATGTCGGAATAAAATCCGGCCGTTTTCTCGTTGAAATTGCCGGTGCTCACGTATGCAAACCCGGCTTTGTTTGCCTGCCGGCGAAGGATGAGCATTACCTTGGCGTGCACCTTCAGATGCGAGCGGCTGTAAATGATTCGGATGCCGTTGAGGTTCATCAATTCGGCAGTGCTCAGGTTGTGCTCCTCGTCGAAACGCGCCTTTACTTCGACAAAGACGGTCACTTTCTTGCCGTTCCCGGCGGCTTGGAGGAGCAGGTCGATAACGGCCGAGTTTTGGGCTACGCGGTATTGCGTGATTTTAATCTCGTCCACGTCGGGGTCATACACGGCTTCTTTCAGGAAATCCGTCAGGCAGTCGAATCTCTGGTAGGGGAAATGCAGCAGGACGTCTCTCCGTTCCACTTCGCGGAACAGGGATTCGCCCCCGTCGGGACGGTCGACGCGCATCGGCGTCGGGATGTGTGCGCACAGCCTGTCGCCAAACGGATTGGGCAACATGCCGAGGTCCTGGAGGTTCATGTATCGTCCGCCCCTCACGAGACATTCTTCCTTTATGCCGTACCGCTCGCAGATGAATTGCAGCAGGGCGGCCGGCATGTCGCGGTCGTACATGAGGCGGCTTATTTCGCCGCCGACCTTTCGTTTCCCGACCTTTTCGCGAATGATTCGGAGCATCTGTTCGGAGTGCACCTCTTCCAGATAGAGATCGGCGTCGCGCGAAATCTTGAGGGCATGGTTGCTGCAAACCTTGTAGTCTCTGAAGATAAAGGGGAGATTGGCGCGTATCATGTCGTCGACAAACATGTAGTAATACATTCCCCTGTGCGGAGGCAGCGGGATGATGCGCGGCGCCTTGTCGTAAGGAAGTTTGATGAGGACGCAGTACGACTGCGCCGTCTTCCTCTCCCGTATACGCACCGCCAGATAGAGGCGGCGGTCGCGGATGAAAGTCTCGATGCCGTTCAGCAGCGTCATGGGCGCCAGGAAGGGGAAGATGTATTCTTTGAAATAACGGTGCACAAAGTCGCGGTGGAAGGGTTTCGGGCGGTGGTCGCGGTAGAGGTAAATCCTGTTTCGCCGGAGTTCGGGCAAAATGCCGTCGTAGAATATCCGGTAAAACTCCAGCTGCTGGCGGTTTACTTCGTGCGTGATCTCTTCCAGCGTCTTTTTGATTTCCGCGACGGCATCGTCCGCGAGGTTTTTCTCCCGAATGGCTGTGCGATGTTCCGCCACGCGGATTTCGTAAAATTCTTCCGTATTCGACGAATATATCGAAAGGAAGCGTATCCGTTCGTATATCGGGAGCGTCCTGTCGTCGGCCTCCAGCAGGACGCGATAGTTGAAGGAAAGCCAACTCGTGTCGCGCCTGAAATATTCGTATCCTGTTTTATCCGCCATGTCTCTTCAAACTTGCGCAAAGATAACTACATTTGCAAAAACAAAGAAAGGCATGAAAAGAATAGGTCTTCTTTCGGATACACATGCGTGGTGGGACGAAAAATATGTCGCCTTTTTCGATTCGTGCGACGAGATATGGCACGCGGGCGACATCGGCTCGGAAGCGGTTGGCGAAAAACTTGCGCACATCAGGCCGCTGAGGGCTGTATACGGCAATATCGACGGGCAGAATCTGCGGATGATGTATCCTCAAATCGCGCATTTCACAATAGAAGCGTGCCGGGTAATGATGACGCATATCGGCGGCTATCCCGGACGGTATGAGCCGTCGGTTCGCGCGAAACTGATAGAAACGAAGCCGAATCTTTTCATCTCAGGACACTCGCACATCCTGAAAATCATGTTCGACAAGCGCCTGAACTGCCTGCACATCAATCCGGGCGCCGCAGGGATAAGCGGCATCCATCAGGTGCGTACCCTCGTCCGGTTCACAATTGACGGCGCCGTAATCAAAGACCTCGAAGTGATTGAACCGGGCGGCCGCAAGCAGGCCGGCGCAGGGTTACACTGATACTTATATTATTCTACACATTAAACACCATTCCGCCCTTCCGGCACAGCGGGCGAATGAAGAACCGGCCGCGATTTCTACGCCCGCTTCCCGGACATTCATATGCGAAATGTCGGAGAATTTAAAAAAAAAGAAAAGAAGAACTGCTGTCCGGCGCGGAAAATTTAATAAAAGAAGGCGCTATGCCCCTGACAATCTTTTTTAATCCCAAGGGCGGGTTGGAATTTTATTCCGACGTCACCCAGCCGTCGCATCCCCCGGCAACGCCTGCTTCGACCCGGACGCGGAGTTTTCGCTCGAAGCGCTTGTGGCCGGAAGCGGGTATTCCAAATAATTTGTCGACTACGTGACGGACAACCGGCTGATAAGGTTTGCTCCGGTAGGCGAATCGGAGATGCCGGTATCCGCGATTCTCGACAACCGCGATTTTCTGATGAGATTCTGCAAAAGAAACGACTACCCGACGCAACCCCGCGTGTCTTTGCGCATGTAAGCAAGCCGTATGCGTTGCGACCGCTTATGCACGCATCAGGCTTCTGGACTGCTTGCGGAACTCGGAAGTATTCATTCCCGTCATGTTCTTGAAAAACCGGCTGAAAAGGGCGTGCTCATCAAAGCCGAGCATGAGCGAAATCTCTTTTGACGACTTTGAAGTATAGTACAGCAACCTTTCGGCTTCGGCAATGATACGGTTGTGAATCACCTTGATGGCCGGCGGCCGGTGATAGTAGGAGAGGATGTTGGCCAGCGTCTTGGGCGATTTGTTGAGCATGTCGGCATATTCCTGCACCTGCTTTTTTTCGCGGAAGTGTTCGTCCACCAGGGAATAGAACTTGCGCATGATTTCGAACCGGGCGCAACGCTGCGAATACACGCCGTGCTTGCCGCGTGCCAGCCGGCAACAGAGGATGATGGTTCGCTTGAGGATGATGCGCAGCATTTCGTCCTGCATGGAATCGTGGAACGTCATTTCTTCCAGAAACACATCCACAAGCCGGTTGAGCTTCATTGCGTCCTCTTCATTGGCGTGGAAGCTGATGACGTTTTGCGAACCGTTAAAGAGCAGTCCGTTGCAAAGCACTTCGCTGTCATGGTCGATAATGTGATAGAAGCGGTTGTTGAACAGCATGGCGCGATAGCTGCCGTTGACTTTTCCCAGCCTCATGCAATGCAGATAGGAGAGAGAAACGATTTCTCCGGCATGGAAAGTGAACGGCTCATAGTTAATCAGCAGCTCCACTTCGCCTTCCGTAATCCAGATGAACTTGTAGAGCGTCCTGTCGCGCAAGAGTTCAACATCTTTTTCGAGCGTATCGCAAAGGATCAGTCTGCTCTTTATTTTTGCGTTTTCGTACACATATTTCATAATTATATGGTTTTAAATTTGCTGACAAAAGTAGTCATTATTTTTTTTATAACAATATAAACCCCTATTTTTAATATAATAAATACATTTCAGTCCGATAATGCGCCGCAAACAGGGATGGCGCAACACCCCGCGTAGCAAGGCATAAAGCCTTAACTTACAAGTACGCAGAGTATTCACGGCTTCATGTGCGGGAACGTCGTTTGTTTGTATTCAGGGACAGGAAATAAATAGTGTGTAACGGTTAAGGCGGAAGATTCACAAGGTTGCACCCGGTACGCCGGAGGCTTTTTTTGTTAAAACACAGATTATATTAAAATACGAAGGCACAGCGGGCACAAAAAAATATCCGCCGAAGCGGACAGGGATTAATTCTTTGTGCACACCGTGCCTCCGTGTTGAAACGAAAAAAAATTTCAGTGGAGAGATTTCCGGCACTTTTTCCCGTTATGCTTACTGTTTTCATCTTTCTTGTTATTTTTCGTACGATTTCGAGCCGTAAATGTAAGCGCTTTTTTAAAGTGGATGGAATCTCACGGATAGCACGAACGAGCCGGCATCTCGTCCGAACGGCAACGGTCGGCGACCGTCTGTGATGAAGATTGCGGCTTTCAGCCGATCAAGGTATCATATCCTACTAATACATATTGTGTGTTTCACTTCCTGTTTTTATCTATCTTTGTGCGGTCAAAGAATGATGCGGATCGAATGAACGAAATGATACGTAAAGGGAAACGGCGGCTTGCCGGTTTTTTACTTGCACTTTTTTGCAGCTATACGGCAAGCGTAACGTGCTTTGCCCATTCGCATGTGGTGAATGGGGAGCGGGTTACACATTCGCATCCTTACCGTACCGTTCCCGACAGTGCGGGTCACAGCCATACGGCTGCGCAGTTTATTTCCATCGCCCTTTTGTCGCATTTCATGGCGCTGAGCGCAGTCTTTGCTGCTCCGGCATGTGTGTTTTCCGGCAAATTTGCAATCCTGAGATTTTCGCACACATTTTTTGTCGAACCGACACGAATACTTTCTTACGCCCTGCGTGCGCCTCCCGTGCCGGCAGGACAAGGCGGTGCATTGTGCGTTGCTGTGCAATCGCATATCCGCATGTAGATTTAATCCGGTTTATTTTTTTGTTTTACCGTCGGGCGGCATGTCGTGTCGTCCGGCATTAATTATTCATTAAATACAATTTATATGAGATCAATATATCTTGGGATACGGATCGTATTCCTGTCAATCATTTCTGCGTCCGCGGCGTATTGCCAGAAGACGGACGCCAATATTAACGGGCATGTGGTGGATGCGCATACGGGCGAACATCTGCCCTACGTGACCGTTTCGCTGAAAGGGACAACCGTCGGCATTGCTACCGACGCCACGGGTCATTATTTTCTGAAAGACCTGCCGTTGGGCGAGTTTACCGTCGCGGCGTCTTACGTGGGTTATAAAACGGACGAGCGCAAGGTGGTGGTGGAGGCAAACCGGACGGTGGAGGTCAACTTCGTGCTGGAGGAGGCAGATTTGTCGCTGGACGAGGTGGTCGTGTCGGCAACCCGCAACGAGACGAGTAAGCGCGAGGCGGGTATTATCGTAAACGTGCTGTCGGGAAAGATGTTTGAAACGGTAGCGTGCAGCAACGTGTCCGAGACGATGAATTTCCAGCCCGGCCTTCGTGTGGAAACCAATTGCGGCAATTGCGGCACGACGCAGTTGCGTATCAACGGGCTGGAGGGTCAGTATTCGCAGATATTGCTCGACAGCCGCCCGATATTCAGTTCGCTGGCGGCGGTGTACGGGCTGGAGCAGTTGCCCGTGGCCATGATCGAGCGGATAGAAGTCATTCGCGGAGGCGGCTCCGCGCTGTTCGGCTCGAATGCCATAGGCGGGGTGGTAAATATCATCACCAAAGAGCCGCTGCGCAACTCGGTCGCTTTGACGAACACTACGGGGGTGTTGAGCGACGGTGCGACCGACGTGAATACTTCGCTTAACGGTTCTTTCGTCTCGGACGACCACAAGGCGGGGGTTTACCTGTTCGGGATGGTGAAAAACAGGGATTATTACGACCGCAACGGCGACGGATTTTCGGACATTCCGCAGATCGGTTCCGAAACGGCGGGTTTCCGCGCTTACTATCGTACCGGCGCTTTTTCTCGCCTGACGGCCGAATATCACCATATCCACGAGGCGCGGCGCGGTGGGAACCGTTTCGACAGCCCGCCGCACGAGGCCGACATCGCCGAATACCTGAATCACCTGATCGACGGCGGGGGCTTGCACTTTAATATTTTCAGCGCCGATTACCGCCACCGTTTCAATTTCTACACTTCCGCACAGGACATCCGGCGCGACAGCTACTTCGGCGCGGAACGGTATTCGAACAACTACGGCAACACGACGGACAGGACTTTCGTATCGGGGATGCAATACACGTGCGGTTTCGACCGCCTGCTTTTCATGCCTGCCGAACTCACCGCAGGCATCGAATACAATTATAACGATTTGCACGACGCCTACGCGAGCCTGAACCGCAGCATATCGCAAACGACGCACGTTGCGGGCGGCTTTATCCAGAACGAATGGAAGGCGGAACGTGCGGGAATACTGATCGGCGTCCGTCTGGATAAACATAACATGATGAGTAAGCCGGCGCTCAGCCCGCGCTCGACGTGGCGTTACAGTCCGAATCCGCAGGTAAATTTCCGTGCAAGCTATTCGAGCGGATACCGTGCGCCGCAAGCCTACAACGAAGATTTGCATATCGAAGCGGTAGGCGGTACGTTGGGACTGATACACCTTTCGCCCGGCCTGAAGCCCGAATATTCCCACAGCGTGAGCGCGTCGGCAGACTTGTACCGCAATTTCGGGAAAGTACAGACCAATCTGCTCGTAGAAGGTTTCTACACGTCGCTGAACGACGTGTTTGCCATCGAAAAGACCGGCGAAGACGCGCAGGGCAACATTGCGTATACACGCCGCAACGCATCGGGCGCAACCGTCGGAGGGGTGAACGCGGAAGCTAAGCTAAGCATCCCGGGACGTTTTGAAATGCAGATGGGCTACACGTGGCAGCGAAGCCGTTATACGCGGCCGGAGCAGTGGTCGGACATGCTGGCGCCACAGCGCAGAATGTTTCGTGCGCCGGACAGTTACGGTTATTTCACGTCCGGATTGAATTTGACGCACGACTGTTCGGTATCCGTTTTCGGCAATTACACGGGCGAAATGCTTGTTCGGCATACGCTCCAGGCGGTCGATACGGAAAAGCTTACGCCGTCTTTCTTCGATTTGGGGATGAAACTTTCGTATCATTTCCATCCGGGTAAGACGACGGAGTTTGAAATAAGCGGCGGGGTAAAGAACCTGTTGGACAGTTACCAGAAAGATCTTGACTCAGGCCGGATGAAGGATGCGGCGTACGTCTACGGGCCGTCGTTTCCGCGGATGCTGTTTTTGAGTATAAAGACGGGAATGTAGGAGGTGGATATTTATCCGTTCTGCGGGCAGGGCGGTTGCACGGTGTCGGTTCGGTGCAAATCGCTCTGCCCGCCGTTTTCGGATAATATCGTTTTCAGCAGTTCCGGGAGTTCCGGTTCGCACTCGCGTATGGCGGCAAGTTGCGCCCTGCCCCTGTCGGTGAGTTTAAAATACATCTGCCGCTTGTCGCAGTTCCCCAGCGTGCGTTCGATCAGTTCTTTTTTTTCGGCGGACGCGATTACTTTAGACGTGTTGGAACAGGTCAGTCCCATAACGGAGGCGATTTCGCCGGAGGTGCAGGCATCGGCTTTTGACAAAGTACAGAGCAACATGCCTTCGTTCAGCCCCAGTCCGTAACGGCGTTGAAATGTGTTTTCAAACTCGACTATCGCGCGGTAAATATCCCGTATCCGGCACAATGTTTCCATATCCTATGTATTTTGTGTATAGACAGCCCGCATCCCGCAATGTTTTACGCATTTGCCGCACTCGATACATTTCTCCGGGTCGATTTGCGGCAGCGCATATCCCGTTTGCGTGATGGCTCCCGCCGGACAAACGCGCAACAGCGGGCACGGGTGATTCTGCGGGCAGAGCTTCTTGCTTATAACAAGCGGCATGACGGTCAATGTCCGAGTAACACGTCTTTAATCACTTCGTCCAGTTGCGCTTTGCTCATCGCTCCGCGGGTCATTTGAGGGTCTCCCCGCATCGGGATGAACAGTAATGTGGGAATGCTGCGGATATCGAACGCGGCCGCCAGTTCTTCTTCCTGCTCCGTATCTATTTTATAGATGTGGATTTGACCTTCGTATTGCGCCGCCAGTTCTTCCAGCACAGGCGCAATCATTTTGCACGGGCCGCACCACGAGGCGTAAAAATCGACAATGGCCGGTTTGTCGCCCAGATATTTCCAATCCGTCGGGTTTTCCTCGTAATTCATTACTTTCGATAGAAATTCCGACTTGTTTAAATGTACTGTTTTCATCTTTTCTTCTGTTTTGTTATTAGTTTCCGAATTTTTATTTGTTTGCCCGCAAGCATTTACCGTAAACAGCAGAATGCCCGCCAAGGCCGTTACATGAATATTTCTCATGACCTGTATTTTTTATTATTGTTTTCCTTCTTTTCCTTTTTCCTTTTGAAACATGCTTAACACTAATCCTCCCATTACTGCGCCCCAGACTGCGCTCGCTACCGGAGAAGAAGTGATGGGACATGTGCCGGAACTGCATCCGATTTTGAGCCAATACAAGTAACCGCCTGCGGCGCCGAGTACGCCGCCGATTAACATTAATAGATTGTGCTTTAATACTGCAATTAATTTATTCATACCGTATCTGTTTTTATCCTTCGGGAAATAAAATCCATCGAAAATTTGCGCAAAGGTAGAAACTATTTCCTTTAAAACAAATTTCCGATGGAAAATATTTTTTAAAATCTTCCCGTATGGGGAAGATTCTGCCGTAATTCTTATGTGTCTCTTTATACTTTAAGAAATCATAAGTTGTACCTGTGCGCTACTCGTATTCCCGTCCTCCGGTTCTCGCCGTGCCGTAGAACAGTGCGTTGGTCAGGATCCGTCCGGGCGCCAGCCAGTATCCGCGGAAGGTGGGCGATTCGCCGAAGAGGACGACCGTGCC
>JAISNP010000087.1 GCA_031276175.1 Tannerella sp. | reverse complement strand
CCGTTGTTGCTGCCCGAAGACGTGGAGACCGTCGCCCATGTCTCGGAACTGACGGCCGTCCAACTGATGTTGGATGTGATCGTGATGCTCTCCGTACCTCCGGTGGCGGGGACGGTCAGTGTGGACGGCGAGACGGTCAGGCTTGGAGCGGGCGTTCCTGCAGCCTGCATTACGCTTACCGCCCGCGTGATGCCGCTGCCGGCGATGGTGATCGTTGCCGTGCGTGCCGCGCCGGTGTTTGCCGTCGCGGTTACTGTAACTGTTCCGTTGTTGCTGCCGGAAGTCGGGGAGACTGTAGCCCATGTTTCCGAACTGATTGCCGCCCAGCTGACGTCGGATGTGACCGTGATGCTCTCCAAGCCGCCGGTGGCGGGGATGGTCAGCGTGGCCGGCGAGACGGTCAGGGAGACCGGTCCCGAACCGGTAATATGGAAATCCTTCCAATAGTCGGCTGCCCCGTATAGCGCTTCCGTTCCTGCGGGGACATGCAGGGTACAGGACGCAACATCTACATTATAGAAAACGCCATCTAATATGTCTAAAGGCGTTGCCCATTCGACATAGACGTCTTCAAGGCTGCTGCAATCGGCAAAAGCGATATCTCCAATCTCCGTTACCGAGTTAGGGATGGTGACGGACGTCAGGCTGTTGCAACCGTCAAAAGCTCTATCCCCAATCTCCGTTACCGAGTTGGGAATGGCAACAGACGTCAGGCTGCTGCAATCGAAAAAAGTTTTCCTTCCAATCTCCGTTACCGAGTTGGAAATGGTTACGGACGTCAGGCTGCTGCAATCCCTAAAAGCCTCCTCCCCAATCGTCGTTACCGAGTTGGGAATGGCGACGGACGTCAGGCTGCTGCAACCGTCAAAAGCGCGCTCCCTAATCGCCGTTACCGAGTTGGGGATGGTGACGGACGTCAGGTTGCCGCATAAGAAAAAAGCATACCCCCCAATCGTTGTTACCGAGTTGGGAACGGCGTATGTTCCCGTTTTGCCTCCCGGATATTGAATCAACAGCGTTTTGGCTTTATTGAACAAAACACCGTCTTCTGCCGTATAATACATATTACCCGCATCTACGGTGACGGATGTCAGGTTGCTGCATAAGGTAAAAGCATACCCCCCAATCGTCGTTACCGAGCTGGGAATGACGTATGTTCCCGTTTTGCCTTCCGGACATTGAATCAACAGCGTTTTGACTTTATTGAACAAAACACCGTCTTCTGCCGTATAATTCGGATTATCCGGTTCTACGGTGATGGACGTCAGGCTGCTGCAACCCCGAAAAGTGCCCTCTTCAATCGTCGTTACCGAGTAGGGGATGTTGACGGACGCCAGGCCGCTGCAATCTTCAAAAGCGTACTCTCCAATCGTTGTTACCGAGCTGCCGATGTTGACGGACGTCAGGCTGATGCAACCTTCAAAAGCCGTAGACCCAATCGTCGTTACGCCGTCTTCTATTATCACAGAGGTAATACTATTCTTGTATGCCCACCATGGAGAGCCACCACTATAATAATAATCCGGCATAGCCCCTGTTCCGCCGACGGTAAGCGTCCCGTCCGTTATAGACCACGTCAAGGTTCCCGTCGTTCCGCCCTGCGCGAAACCCGCGACGGGAAGCAAAATCATTGCAAAAAGTAAAATCAAATGTTTCATATATTCATGTAATTATTAATTGGTAATTCTTTGTTTGTTGTATTATTGTCCGAACCTTGGGGTTCTTCTGTCTGTTTTTGTTTTCTGTTCTTTTTGTCTGTCTTTTTGTTGTTTTTTATCTGTCTTTTTGTTTCTCCTTTCTGTCCGTCAGCTGAAGCAGACGGCAATAAAGGGGAATTGGGCTAAAGCCCGTGAACAAGGGCGCCTGTTTTGACGAGATTCTATCTCGTCAGATCTATCCCCGTGAGATTCCATCTCTTTCACACACCTGCTCCACAACCGCGCACGGACATCCGCAAACATATATAATCCGTCGGAACAGCCGGAACGGAATGGCATCCCGTCCCCACGGGCTTCAGCCCAATTCCCTTTCATTGCCGTCTGCTTCAGCTGACGGACAGAAAGACAGACAGAAAGACATATAAGAAAACGGACAGGAAGACAAACAAAAAGACAGAAGAAAAGAAAATCCATGTCCGCTTTACGGAATTCTCTCCGCATATCTCGGATGTGAGATGGAATCTCACGGATAGAAGGAACGAGATAGAATCTCGTCCGAACGGGGACGGTCGCCGCCTGTCTTTGCAGTAAAATTTTCGGTACGGTTTTTTCCGAACGGGAAAAAATGTATATCTTGACGCGCTCGCGGATTAAAACGCACGCGAAGGCTAAACCGCTAACTACATGAGAGAGAGAGAGAGAGAGAGAGAGAGAGAGAGAGAGAGAGAGTAGCAAAATATTAGGAACCAACAAATCGGCGGGCATAAAAAAACTTAATCTTTTCATGTCTTTGCCCTGCCTGTTTCGTGTAAAAAAGAATCTTTCGTTTATCCTTCGCATTATTCCGATAATTTTAGCACAATTTGCGCAAAGGTATGTTTTTTACGGCAATCAACTCCAAATAAAATATAGAAAGAATTCACCGGAAAAAGAAAATTTAACTTATATAATAACGCAGGGTTAAAAAATACGGACGTTTGGGGGTAGCAGGGAAACGTCTGCGGCGTGGGGATTAACCGCGGGGCGAGGATTTCATACGTCTTAACAGGTTGTTAATTATCCGCTACGTCGTTTCCTGCCGGGGAAACGGATACGGAGGGTATTGTACGCGGCTTTGCCGACGGCGACGCTGCGCACGAATGAGTCTCACCCATAGTTTCTCCGTTTTAATTGCAATCATAAAATAAACTGTATCCCGGCCGAACAGCCGATATGTACCTGCTTGATTTTCGCATGTTCCTGTTTCTTCCACAGCGAAATCCCCGAAGAAAACAGGCCGGCATTTCTCAAATCGTCCGTTTGCATGTAATTGATGCCAGGCCCGGCAAAAACTTCCAGGTGAGGGGTAATCCTGTAAGCCGGCAGAAGGTGGTAACCGGCCTTGAAGGTGGTATTTTTTGATATGAAGTTTTCAATTTTAACTTCATTTTTTATATTGAAACGCGAACCGCACCGGATATGCGCGCCCAGTCCGCCTTCGGCTACAAACGCGCTTCCCTCCGCCTTATGATTGTAGCCGTATCCGACGATCCCGTATGTAACTCTGCCGCCGGAACGGAAAGAAACAATCGCGCTTCCCGTTTCACTGTACGACAGTGAAATGCCCTTTTCTCCATGCTTGATAATATTAACAAGCGCTATCGGATAATCATTCCTTTCCGCCACATTAAGCAATCCGGCAAACTGAACTCCTTTTACATCTTTCGCCACATTGAACAGTCCGGCAATCTGAACGCCTTCCACGTCTTTCGCAATATTTGACAATCCCGCAAACCGAACGCCCTTTACATCCTTCGCCGCATTAAACAGTCCGGCAAATTGAACGCCCTCCACATCCTTCGTGATATTTGACAGTCCGGCAATCTGAAAACCTTTATACCCGTTTCCCGTATAACTTACCAAACCGGACAGCAGGAAACCTTTCCCTTCGTTTCCTATATGATTAAACAGTCCCGCTATTTGGAAACCGCCGGCATTGTGACGGATAATGTTTGCAAGGCCTCCCAGCGTAAATGCTTTCTCATTCCGGGAAATTCCTCCCAGCAGATTGATTGAAACGCTGTTTGTATATTCCGGCGCATGTATCCCGTTTGTTCCCAGAGGATATATGAAACTAAATTGAAACGGAGTATATTTCTCTCCTTCGCTCTGCGCCGAAACCGGCATTATGCCGGTGATGCAGATTATTACTGCTATAAAAATCTTTTTCATCTATCTATTATTTAATAATTTCGACAAAAGTAGGCGAAAGACGCCGTTCCCCAAAATATTCAGGATTAAATCTTCTAAAGGAATATCGGATTCACTCATATTACGCAAGTTCATAATACTTGATAGCCCCCGGCTCCTTCCAGGCATATTTCAGGGCGCGAAAATAAATTTTGGATTTCAAGGCAAAATGATTCAACTTATGTACGAACTTGAGTTTCTCCAATTTGATATATGCAGACAGCGAGGCAAACAAATGATTCGATTGCGTTGTGACGGTTCTTGTGGGCGATTTTGCCAAAGAAGCGTTCTGTTTGAGTGATTTGTGATATTCTTCCACACTCCACCGTTTTTTGTAAAGTGTTTGGAAATCGTTGACGGAAAGTGTCAAATCGTTGCTTACCAGATACATTTCTCCCGTAGAACCGTCTTTGTTTGTAAAGACGAATTTGCATAAAAGAACTTCTATGGCAAAGTCTTTTATCCGAACTTTGACGGGGTGTCCCGACTATAACGGCAATTTATCCAAACCTGTCTACCCACCTCTGTTCCTGTCCTGCGTGGAAAACATGCACAGACGGTTACTTTTCATGTCCGGTACAAAATATTTTTTCAGCCTGTCTATGAAAAGTAAATTGTCCGATGAGGAAAACCAACTGTCCGCCAATACATGCCTAAACTGGAGGCGCTGTTCTTTGACTGCCCGCTGAAGCATCAAACGCGTCATCTCATTTTTAGTTACCGGACTTTGACGCTTTTCCTTTCTGGTTTTCACGTCACAGAACCGAATCGTCTTTTTTACACATTCAAAGGCTACCGGAACCCGCAAGGCTTACGATACCGAAGGTAATTGGGTACGGTAAAAGGCTGTCAATAAATTAATCCCTTTTTCATTGCGACCTTTGCTGTGATCCCAATGCCGACAAATAAAGTCGTTTTCGTCTGTGTACGTTTTACTTACAATCGTGTCATCGAAGATCAAACACGCTTCTTCGCTTTCGTATTCCCGAACCAAAAGCTTTACTTCCTGCCATAAATCCTTTGAAATGTATTCGTTGCCCGACAGTGTGCGGGTAATTTTGTCGTGGGAGACAGCCCCGTCCGACAAATTTAAAAGGCCGGTCGCCGTAACTTGCCCAAAACTGCTCAATAAGTAATCGCTGTATAAATCCATTTTTTTCTTCCAGCTTAGCCATGTGTTTTTCCACCGATTTGCGCCATACAAAGGTGTAGCAATTCGCGCGGGATTCTATTTTAGTTCCGTCCGGATACACCGTTTCAAGGCTTAAATGTCCCATCTCCACAAGCAGCCGGACTACTTGTATGAAGATGTCACGGATGCTGTCTTTTAGACGGAAAGAGCGAAAGCGGTTGATGGTGTTGTGATCGGGAGTCCGCCTGCCCGAAAGCCACATGAAGCTCACCCTGTCGGTCAGGGTGCTTTCTATCTTGCGGTACGAGTAAATATTATTCAAATACTCGAAGATAACCACCTTCAGCATCATCCGGAGATGGTATGAACTTGTTCCTCCCCTGCGATAAGTATCTGTCACGCGGCTTATGTCAAGACTGTCCACCACCTGGTTAATCAAACGTGCGGGAGAATCTTCGGGTAACTTTTCGTCAAAAGATACTTTCTTTCGAAAAGTTGCATTCGCTACTTGAATCTGCGTTTTTAAAATATGCGAAAAGATTCTTTCCTAAGAAGAAAAAAAAACGTATCTTTGCCCCACTTTTTTAGAGAACAGGAACGTGGGAAAGTTTGATGCATATCGTATTGATTTAAAAAATATGTATTTGGCGGAGATACGGAAGTATGAATATCTGCTGGACAATCGCTTTTTCATGCACATCGAAGGAGATGAGTTGCAAAAAGGGAAAATAAACGTTTTGCTGACCGTTGAGCGTAAACCGTCATTTTTCCTGTTGCAGTTCCGGTTCGAAGGCGTGGCGACAGTGTTGTGCGACCGCTGTCTGGATGAAATGGAAGTCGCCGTCAATTCGGACAATCAATCTGCCAACCGTCTGATTGTAAAGTTGGGAAAAGAATATGCCGAAGAAAATGACGATACGTTGATTATCTCGGAAGAAGAAGGTTCGCTGAACGTAGCATGGTTCCTGTACGAATTTGTGGTATTGGCAATCCCGATGCGGCACATTCATCCGCCGGGCAAGTGTAACAAGTCCATGTCGGTCAAATTGAAGAAACATTCGGCCAAAAGTTGGGATGAAGATAACGGATACGAATACGAAGAAAGTGCTGTGATGTCCGACTACGGACAGGAAACGGAAACTGCCGACCCGCGATGGGACAAATTAAAAGATATAAACGAAGAAAATTAATTATACAAACACAAAATAAAAATGGCACATCCTAAAAGAAGACAAGGAAAAACGAGAACGGCAAAACGCAGAACACATGACAAGGCTGTTTTACCGACAATGGCAATATGCCCCAATTGCGGAGCATGGCACGTGTATCATACCGTCTGTGGCGAATGTGGATACTACAGAGGTAAGTTGGCAATCGAAAAAGGCGCAACCGTCTGAAAGCGACTTGCCTGATAGATCTTATGTAAGATAGTCTTGATTATGCATATTAAGACTATCTTTAATTTTATATTACTCCGGAGATGAATAAACTGAACGCAGTCATTACAGGTATCGGCGCGTACGTGCCCGACAGTGTATTAACTAACGACGATATATGTAAACTGGTGGATACGACCGACGAATGGATAGTTTCGCGTGTAGGTATTAAAGAACGCCGAATACTGGACAAAAATCTCGGAATGTCGTACATGGCTATCCGCGCCGTCAACCGGCTGATTGAGAAAACCGGAATAGCCCCGGAATCGGTCGATGGCGTGATATGCGCCACTTCGACGGGCGACTATCCGTTTCCGCCGACTTCTTCCATTATTGCTTTCCGGACGGGATGCAAAAATGCTTTTGCTTTTGATGTTCAGGGAGCGTGCGCCGGTTTTGTATACGGTCTGGAAACTGCGGCCAACTATATTCGTCTCGGACACTATAAACGGATTATTTTTGTGGCCGGCGACAAGATGACGGCAATTACGGATTATACCGACCGTTCGACCTGCCCGCTGTTCGGAGACGGATGCGGAGCGGTGCTGATAGAACCGACTACCGAACCGTATGGTATACTCGACACTATACTCAGGACAAACGGCGAGGGATTTCCTTTCCTGCACATGAAAGCAGGCGGATCGGCAAGGGTAGCTTCGCATGAAACGGTCGAAAACCGCGAACATACCGTATATCAGGAAGGCCGCACTGTTTTTAAACGTGCCGTGTCGGATATGGCAGACGTGGCATCCGAAATTGCCGAACGCAACGGATTGACAAAAAATGATATAGACTGGGTTGTCCCTCATCAGGCCAACCTGCGTATCATTGATGCCGCCGCACGGCGGCTGGAAGTCGACATCAACAAGGTAATGATCAACATCCACCGTTACGGAAACACCAGTTCCGCCACGATTCCGCTTTGCCTGTGGGAATGGGAAAAACAACTCAAAAAAGGAGACAATCTTATTCTCGCCGCTTTCGGAGCCGGATTTACATGGGGTGCGAATTACGTCAAATGGGGTTATGACGGAGCAAGTGCGAACGCATAAGTCCGGATTTGTCAACATTACGGGAAATTCCAACGTGGGTAAATCTACCCTGATGAATCGTCTCGTCGGGGAACGTATTTCCATCATCACTTCCAAGGTGCAGACCACGCGCCACCGCATATTGGGCATCGTCAATACGGAAGACATGCAAATCGTCTATTCCGATACCCCCGGCGTACTGCGTCCCAACTATAAGTTACAACAGTCGATGCTGAACTATTCCGAATCGGCGCTGGGAGACGCGGACATCCTGCTCTACGTGACGGATACGGTCGAAAAAACGGACAAGAACGAAACCTTTTTGCAAAAGGTGAGGCAGGCAGAGTGTCCTGTACTGTTACTTGTCAATAAAATAGATTTGATTGACCAGCCCGCGCTGGAGCAGATGGTCGGAGAATGGCATCACATGTTGCCCGGGGCGGAAATCATTCCGGTTTCGGCGCTGATGAATTTCAACATCGAACGTGTCAGGCAACGCATTGTCGAACTGTTGCCCGATTCGCCGCCTTACTTTGACAAGGATGCGCTGACCGACCGCCCCGCGCGTTTTTTCGTGACGGAAATCATTCGCGAAAAGATTTTGCTGTACTATCAGCGCGAAATTCCCTACGCGGTGGAAGTTGTCGTCGAACAGTTTGATGAATTGCCCGACATGATACATGTCAAAACGCTGATTATCGTCGAACGCGAGACGCAAAAAGGTATTATCATAGGCCATCGGGGACTGGCGCTGAAAAAAGTCGGGACGATGGCGCGGAAAGATATGGAACTCTTTTTCGGGAAGAAAATTTTCCTCGAAATGTTCGTAAAGGTGGAAAAAGACTGGAGGAATCGCGACAACATACTGAAGGCGTTCGGGTATCAGCTCGACTGAATCCGGAATAATCCGAATTGTAATTTTTTTAAGTTTGAATCATTATGGGAAATGTAGTAGCTATCGTAGGGAGACCGAACGTAGGCAAATCAACTTTGTTTAATCGTTTGACGCAGACGCGCCAAGCCATCGTGAACGAAGAAGCGGGGACAACACGCGATCGCCATTACGGGAAAGTCGAATGGTGCGGACGGGAGTTTTCATTGATTGACACCGGCGGCTGGGTACTCCGGTCGGAAGACGTTTTTGAAAAAGAAATCAACCGGCAGGTACAAATAGCCATCGAAGAGGCGGACGTAATCCTGTTCGTCGTCGACATATTGACGGGATTGACCGATTTGGACGACAGCGTGGCAAATATCCTGCGCCGGACAACCAAGCCTGTGCTCGTCGTAGCCAACAAGGCCGACAATTACGGACAACATGCTTCCGCCGCCGAATTTTACGGCCTCGGTTTGGGCGATCCGTATTGCGTATCGGCGATAAACGGATCTTATACAGGCGATTTTTTAGACAAGCTCGTATCTCTGCTGAATACGAAAACCGAAGAGGCGGACGACGACCTGCCGCACATCGCCGTAGTAGGACGTCCGAACGTGGGCAAATCGTCGCTAATCAATGCCTTCATCGGTGAAGAACGTCACATCGTGACGGACATTGCAGGAACGACGCGCGACGCTATTCATACGAAATACAATAAATTCGGACTGAATTTCTACCTGACGGACACAGCCGGCATACGAAAAAAAAACAAGGTGAACGAAGATTTGGAATACTACTCCGTGATTCGCTCCATCCGCTCCATAGAAAGCGCCGACGTGTGCCTGCTGTTGCTGGACGCTACGCGCGGCATTGAGGCACAGGATATGAACATTTTCGCCGTCATTCAAAAAAACAGGAAAGGATTGGTAGTATGCGTCAACAAGTGGGATTTGGAGGAGGACAAAAGCCAGCAATCCGTCAACGGCTATACCCGCGCCATCCGCGAGCGATTCGCACCGTTTACGGATTTCCCCATTCTTTTTATCTCCGCCCTGACAAAACAACGTATCCTGAAAGCGCTCGAAAGCGCGAAAGAAGTCTACGACAATCGCCGCAAACGCATCCCGACAGCTCAACTCAACGAAATCATGCTGCCGCTGATTGCAGAGACGCCCCCTCCCGCATGGAAAGGAAAATACATAAAAATCAAATATATCACGCAACTTCCTGCCGGAAGTATCCCTTCGTTCGTATTTTTCTGCAATCTTCCGCAATGGATCAAGGAACCGTACAAACGTTTTCTCGAAAACAAAATACGCGAGCACTGGGATTTTTGCGGCACGCCGATCAATATCTTCATCCGGGAAAAATAACCGCGCGCAAGGACGATTGCGACGTTTCCCGGAAACCGTCCGAAAAGTCATTTTTCAGTAGTCATTCCATTAGAATGACAAACTCAACTGTTGTCTCTTAACCAGAAAAGCAAAACGCTCAATATACTCACAAGAAAATTAAAATGTAAGCCCCATAATTCAATATACATTTTTTTTCTTTTTGCAAAAACTGTTACCGCCCAGCTGCATAATAAAGGTATTGCAATTAATCCACTCCAAACAAGCAGATCCAATTCAACATTAAAAAAAATCAGGGAATACATGATAATAGAAATTAGTATATAGGCCGTTCTGAGTATTTTTTTCTTCTTTATGAACGACAAAACGGTGACCAAACCTGAAACTATGATATAAAAAGGGACCACAAAGAGAACTGCATACGAATATATTGAGATATTCCTGATAACCATAATGATGCTAATTATATATATTACACAAAAGCACATCATGTATTTATTGCAATCTTTCATCATGTTGTCTATTTAGTCAATCCTTATTAAGTCCCTTATTCAAGCCAATGTATTGTAAGAGGGGTAAAATTATAAATTTCGAACTTATGATACACCCTCATCATTTTCTTCAGGTTCCAGGCCGTACCCGACATGAATGCGTTAATTTGAATACCAACTTTGCCCCAAAAGTAATTTTCAAACATGCGTAAACTATACTTCAAGTAACTGATTATCCGTTCATCTCCAAGACTGTATAAATGTTTGAGCATCGGAACGCCAACCATAAACCGTATGGGCATTGAAGGACGACTTGGCCTGTCGGAATACAAACTTTTGAACTCTTCCTCAAAGTACTGCCGGTCTATTTTATTGGACAAAAGAGCAAGTTCGTGCTCCGGATTAATCAAATCCGGCAATCGGGTGCGAAACAGTTCGTGATGGTTATCCACAGGTAATTTTCCTGACATGATTTTTCCGTTTTTTTGCTGCAAAGCTATAATAATCAGTTGAAACCGCCAAACTTTTTTTTGCAATTATTTTATTGATATTCAACGAGACTGTGGATTAATAAAGATTGACTATATAGCCGATATGCGCGCTTTCCCGAAGATCGCTTCGGTCGAACTCACGTTACTTTATGGGGAAGATTATTATTTCAGCGTGAAAAACACCAACCAGTCATTATCTTCTTCATTTATCTTAGCCGGATCTATTTCTTTAAGAAATTCGTACCTGAAAAGGTAATCTTTTTCTTTTTTTGCTACTTCTTCTATCATCTCACGTAATTTTTTGCTACTGATTGCAGAATAATATTTGCCGGTTTCAGTATAGCCATGAGGAGCGTTATTCCATTTCTCGAAAAACATCGAACAGGGAATATCAAGCCATTGACTGCTCACATATTCATTTTGTTTTCTGTCATAGAACATGATAGAGGAACCGGAAGCGGGGCCTTCTTCAAGATAAAATATTATCCAATCGTCGGATACAGTTACACCACTTATGCCCATAACCGATTTTCCACGATATGCAGTAAATTTATCCAACTTTTCTTCCGGGGGACAAGCAAAGAAGTCATTGGGAATGTTGTTTATGCCGAAATCGAATTTCACAAGCGGTTTTACTTCATTATTCTTTATATAATATACTGTCGGATCGAAATAATTGGTGATGAAAATACCGTCGTTATAAAACCCCAGTGAATTATAAGTTGTTCGTGTCAATGTCATGTCGGCCAACTGTTCATCACGTGGAAAATAACTTGCTGTTTTATTCCATGAAGAATCATACACGTTTAACATATATTCGTCAATGTAACTTCCTGCCACTATCATGTCGCCTGATTTGTTTACGATCAGTTGATAAGTTTTTTGATCCTCCATACTAAACGTCTTGAGGTGCTTACCGTCCAGGTTATATTGCAGAATGCGCGTCAGATCCGACACATATAATTCGTCATTTACAACGGCAATGCTTCTTGCCTTGATATATTCATGTGGACCTTGACCCTGATGGCTTATTTTCCCCGTAAAGTTGCCGTCTATATTAAAACGAAAAATAGAATTCTGCAACATATCAAGTATAAATATGTTTTCCCCGGAAACGATTACCTGTGATATAACACCTAAAAGTGAAGAATCGGAGGTTTCGAGAGGAATCAGTTTGTCTATGGAGAAATGCTTCTGAAAATCAGTTGCGCTTTCCCTGTTTGGAGTCGCACCGAGGTCAATTTTTACGGTAACAGACTCTTGCATCCTGCTATTTCTTTGATTACAGGCTACAACCATAATTAACGCAAGTATTATATATAATATCTTTCCCATACGGAATAAGTAGATATGTTTAATTGTCACCCAATCAATAATTACGAAAACGCAAGAATGTTTCAATTTCAAAGCACACAAGTAATTTTCAAGCAATAATAAACGCTTCGACGATGCTTTCGGGGCCTTCTTTGCCGTGGGCGTTGGAGTAGCGGGCATAGATGTGTGCCTGACGTGCCTGCTGTTCGAGGTGAAATTCGATCACGTGATGGCAGTTCGACGAAAAGTCCAGCTTGCGGTATTCGCTTTCGTGCTTCGGTTCCTCGCCCGGTTCGGTGACGGCAAGGTACACGTAGCTGCCGGTGGCATACTGCGGCTTTTTCTTTTTGCCGGTTTCGCTGTCGAACACTTCGACTTCGTACCTGCGGGGGGCTGCATGACGGATAGACATGGCGGGGACTTTGTAGGGGACGCCTGCCGGAGTACGTGTGGTGGCGCGTGCCTTGATGCCGAACACTTCGAGGTCGGCTGCGGGGACTGCCGAGTTGTAGCGGATGTTTTCGTTGAGGAATTTCCGCCACGCGGATTCCAGCGTTCTCCGCGCCTCGTTGCGGGCGCGTCGTGCGCCGGCAGTGGCAGTGTCGGGATTGGCGGCAACGGCTTCCGCATTTATGTAGGCGCCGCAGAGCGGGCCGACCGCCTCCAGCTTGTCGGGAGAGATACCGTACGGTATCAAATTCGTTTTTGCCTTATCGTAGGCAATTTTGATGTACTCGGTAAAACCGGTAATGGTTGCAGGAAAAATACTTTCAGACATAATATTAAAGTTTTAAAAATTAAAATTACAAATCTATTCACAGTTCGATACGTTTTTCGGGTAGTTACTCCGACTTTCCGGGTAATTACTCCGACTTTTCGGGTAATTACTCCGAACTTTCGAGTAGTTACTCCAAACTTTCGAGTAGTTACTCCGAATTTTCGAGTAGTTACTCCGAATTTTCGAGTAGTTACTCCGAATTTTCGAGTAGTTACTCCGAACTTTCGAGTAGTTACCCGCAGTTTCCGGGTAACTACTCCGTGTTTTCGGGTTGCTACCTGAAGTTTTAAAGTTGTCACCGTAAAACGCGGCAAAGTTGCATAAAATATTTTGATTACCGTGCAATTGTTTTTTATTTTCCGACAATTGTTTCTGCCGGTTCATTTATCGCTTTTTCATGTATTTGTCGTATTTCCCGTCTACAATTACGTCTTTCACCGCTTCCAGATAGCCGAATCCGTCTTTCATATCGGGCAGGAGGTAACTGCCTTCGACCCATTCGTTCCATGCGTTGACGGTGATGATCGGCGGTTGTTCGGGATGGCTGTCTGCGTATTCTTTGGCTTTCAGGAGCAGCATGGCAAAGCTCTGGGGCGTATTGTTGCGGTGTACTACGTCGCGGATTCCCTTGGCGGGAAAGCGTGGCGTGTCGTCCCAACCGATGGATACGCACGGGAAAAGCGGGATTTGAAGGATGGAATCCATCTGCGTGCGTATGCGGATGGAATTGGCGCCGTAGACGAGGTAGTCTTCGTCGATTCCGCCCATGTTGTACATGGCTACGCTGTTGAATCCCATTGCACCGACTTTTTCCGAAAACTTGTCGGCCTGCGTCCCGGACATCAGCGCGCCGCCGCCCTGATTCCATTGAATATGCAGTCCCGGAAAACCGGCTTTTTTCACTTCGTCACGGAAATAATCCAGCGCCTTGCGGGCTTCGTCCGTGCTTCCTCCGAAACTTTCGAGCAGCTTGTCCACACTGAAAATGGAGAATACCGGTTCGCCGTCGATCTTGAAGTAGTTGGGTTGACTGAAGTATTGACGGATGATGCGTGCGACAATGATTTTGTAGTTTTCCCAGTCTACTGCGGCGTTCCACAGCAGCGACGTATCGTCTCCGTAGCGGTGCACGTTCCAGTAGTTTCGCTTCACATCGTGGTTTGCCCACATGATATAAAACTGCATCTTGCGGTTGTTTTCGGCTTTAAGGAAGCCGTTATTGAGGGCGTTTTCGAGGAACGGGGCGCCGTCATACCAGTACCAGTCGTAGATAAAGACGTGGATGCCGTGTGCCTCGGCTGCGTCGATCCATCTTTCCACCACCTTCGGGTCGTCGTCCGCTTCATATCCCCAAAGCGGTTGCCGGGGCTGGTAATGTCCTTCGAAACGGGGGTTGCCTTTCCGGATCACTTCCCATTCGCCGGCGCCTTCCGTCCAGAGGGCGTTTCGGCTCACCGGATCGTCGTGGCACGAAGGCCAGACGTAGGCGGCTACGCAGTATTTGCTTTTTACCGCATCCCGCACAGGTTCTTCCTTCGGATGCTGCGTGCAGGACGTAATATGTCCTGCGGTAAGCAGTACGCACAGCGCGCACTGCCGACTGATTTTATTTGTCCGTATCATTGCTTTTCGATTTATGTGTATTCATGTTTGTGTATGTCCGTAATATCCGGTAAATGAATTGCGACGCTTTCGACAGGGACGGAAGCGTCGCAATTTCATTGTTTTCAGACCACGTATGTCGAAGCCGCCGTATCGCCGCCGTGTCCCGTCCAGTTGGTATGGAAAAATTCGCCGCGCGGACGGTCGATGCGTTCGTAGGTATGTGCGCCGAAATAGTCG
>JAISNP010000058.1 GCA_031276175.1 Tannerella sp. | reverse complement strand
TATATCCGGATGTGCATGTGAAGGGTAAGGACGGCGTGTCGTATGCCGAAGTGCACAACGCCGGACTGCGCGCCGGGCGCGGCAAGGGGTTTGTGATGCCGAAGAGACGGTTCATAGGCGATCATAAAGGTTATACATATCAAGAGGGTGCATCACAAGCCCAAAATCTACAATTTTACCCCTTCTACAACACATTGTAACAGGGGTAATTTGCTTGAATATGATTACAAAGCTGTTCCCGCGTAAATCCCGGCAGAGACGGATTTATCGCGGGAAACAGTTCGTTCATTTCCCGAACCTGACCAGTTCGGTTCCGGCGTCGTCGTAGAAGACAAGCGTGTCGCTGCCGTGCAGGGCGTATCGGGCGACGGCGGTGAGGGCGGCGGAAAACGTGTCTTCGATATTCTGCCCTAAGCACATCTTGCGGGTGAAGACCATTTGCGAAAACCGTATTTCGCCGTCTTTTCCGGGGTGATATGTTCCGGTGAACAGGTTGCATCCGCCGTGGCCTGCGACCCGGTGGTCTTCTGCGGAGAAGGTGATGAAGGCTTCCGTATCGTCCGCGACGGGTTCGCCGTACAGCGCGACGGGACGCCAGCGCGTATCGACCGGGAGTGACGTGTCCGCGCCGGGATTTGCCCGCGGCGTCCGCGCCGTCCTGCATGACCCGGCAGCGAGCAGGGCGGCCGTGCACATTGCGGTAAGCAGTATTCGTTTCATAAAGTCGTGTATTACACAGGTGCGCTTATTTGAATTTTATGTCGCCGTAGGAGACGTCGATGTCGACCGTGGCGGACGGGTTGGGGTCGGCGCCGACGTTGCCGACGATGGCCGAGCCTTTTTTGAGCGAGACGTTGTTGAACGTCAGGCGACCGGCGTCGATGTCTCCGTATTTCGTATACAGGACGGCTTTGAAACTGTGGCGCGAGTCGAGGGCGAGCTTGACGGTCGAGTATTTGGCTTCTATCTTGATCCGGTTGAAGCCGGTCGATATTTCCGAGATGTCTAATTTGCCGTAGTCAAAGCCTGTGGCGACGAAGCGTTCGTTCAGCCTGTCTATCGTGACGTTTGTGTATTTCGTATTCAGGTCGAAGGCGGAGACCGTTCCGACGTTGATGCCGTCGTATTTGGAATCTATTTCGAGCGTTTCCGCGCGGCCGATTTTGAGCTTGCTGTATTTGCTGTTGATAAGCGCTTTCCGGCACGAGCCGACGTCGGCGTTGCCGTATTTCAAGTCTATCGCGGCGTCGTCGAGCGTGCGCGCCGTCAGGTTGCCGTATTTGAGCGTCACGCGGATCGGCTTGGCGGCGTCGTCGAGGATGATGTGCCCGTACTTGTTCGTCAGGTTCATGGCGACGCTTTTGGGGGCGACGACGGTGTAGTGTATCGTGCGCCCGCAGTTGTTGCACGAGAGAGATTCAAGTTCCGTTACGGCCGAGACGCTGTTGCCGTCCTGCGCAAAGCGGATGTGGACGGATTCGGCGTATTCGCGCGCCCGTTGGCTGTTGCGCCCTTTTCCGGTGATTTCGATGCGGAACATGATTTTGTTTTCCGTCCCTTCGATGATGCGGATGTTGCCGTACTTGTTTTCGATGAGGAGGTCGGGGGCGGCGCCTACGGTAAATTCGCGGGTCACTTCGCGTTTGTATTCCTCGTTTGTGAATATCCCTGTTTCGGCGCCTGTTCCGGCGGCGGGGATGCGGTCTCCGGCGCCTGCCGACAAGGCGGCGCCGAGCATGATTGCGGTGATAAACGTTTTCATAATGGTTCGGTTTTGAATTATAATTAATCTGTTTCGATAAAATATTCCCGGTATGCGGCTGTGGCCGGATTATTGCCGTGTGAACTTGATGTCGCCGAATGCGACGTCGATGTCGACCGTAGCGGAGGGATTGGGGTTCGCGCCGACGTCGCCTACGATGGCCGAGCCTTTTTTGAGCGAGACGTTGCTGAAGGTCAGGTGGTCGGCGTCGATGTCGCCGAATTCCGTATACAGGGCGGCTTTGAAGCTGTGGCGCGCATCGAGGGCGAGCTTGACGGTCGAATGTTGTGCCGCGATCTTGATCCGGCCGAAGCCTGTCGATATTTCGGAGATGTCTAATTTGCAGAAATCAAAATCCGTGGCTACGAAGCGGTCGTCCAGTTTGCTCACCGTGACGGTCGAATGTTTCGTTTCGAGGTCGAAGGCGGAGACCGTCCCGATGTCGATGTTGTCGAACTGCGAATCCATCCTGATCGTTTCCGCGCGGCCGATTTTGAGTTTGCTGTGTGCGCTGCCGACGGTGGCCGCGCGGCAGGAGCCGATGTCGGCATTGCCGAACCGGATGTCTATCGCAGCGTCGTCGAGCGTGTGCGCCGTCAGGTTGCCGTGGCCGATTTTTGCACGCAGCGGTTTGGCGGCGTGGTCGAGGATGACGTTCCCGAACGTGTTGCTCAGGTTCATGGAGACGCTTTTGGGGACGACGACGGTGTAGTGTACCGTCCGTTCGCAGTTGTTGCACGAGAGGGATTTGAACTCCGTTACGGCCGAGATGCGGTTGCCGTCCTGCGAGAAGCGGATGTCGACGGTTTCGGCGTACTCCCGTGCCAGCCGGCTGTTGCGTCCTTTTCCGGTGATTTCGATGCGGAACATGATTTTGCCTTCCGTTCCTTCGATGATGCGGATGTTGCCGTGCAGGTTGTTGATGTCAAGGGCGGGGTCGGCGCCTGCGGCAAATTCGCGGGTCACTTCGCGTTTGTACTCTTTCTTCGTGAATAACCCCGTTTCCGCGGCTGTTCCGGCGGCGGGGATGCGGTCTCCGGCGCCTGCCGACAGGGCGGCGCCAAGCATGATTGCAATGATACACGTTTTCATAATGGTGCTGTTTTTGAATTATAATGATTAAAGATGTTCCGATATAATGTTACGGATGTGTTGCAGCGCTTCGATTTTGGACGAGTACACGCGGACGAGCAGGATTTCGTTGCGTTCGCCGTATTCGGCAAAGGCGGTTTCCGCGCGGATAGATGCGATGTCTCTCCGGATGTCTTCCCTGTAGCCGTTGTCCAGCGCGGGGAGGAGCTGTTCGGTGGATTCGATTTCGTCTTCCAGCAGCATGGCGTAGTAGTTGCGCACGTCGTCAAACGATTCTTCATCCTGTCCGTCGCCGTATTCGAATCCTGTTTTCAGCAGGAATACTGCGGCGACGATTGCGGCTGCTGCGGTTACGCAGGCCGTGATGCGGCGCAGCAGCGTCGTGCGCCGTTTCCGCCTTGCGGCCAGTTTGCCGGCAAACCGTTCGCGATGGCCTGCCGCGGGTTCGCTGCCGAAAACGGCTTCGGCATGTTCCCTGATCTTCTTTTCAAGCATATCGTTCATAGTCGTTTTGTTTTTCCTTTAAATATGTTCTCAGTTTGGATATTCCTCTTGTATACTGCACGCGGACGGTCGAGGGGTTGATGTTCAGCCGGCAGGCGATTTCGCCGAAGTGCATCTCTTCAAACAGCCTCAGACTGATGATGCTGCGGTAGATGTCCGGCAGGCGTCCGATGGCGTCCCTGATGTCGTCGATACCCGGCGTGGCGTCCGTGTCGCCGTCGCCGTCGTCGTCTTCGCAATCCGCTTCTTCGCACCGTCCTGCCGCGACGACGAAGTCTTTCCGGCGGCGTAGCGCGTCGATCGCCTTGTTGACGGCCATCCGGCAAAGGATGCGGCGCATCGCTTCGGCGTCTTCGTGAAGGAGGGACGTCGTGGAGAGGACTTTCAGTATGCAGTCCTGCATGATTTCTTCGGCTTCGTCGCCGTGCGCCGTCACGGCAAATGCGCTCCGGTATACGGCGGCGGCATACATGTCGTAGAACTTCATCTGCGCCGACGGCCTGTTATGCCTTACTCCCCGAATGATTTCCGTGTAATCGTTCATTTTTCTTTCTTCCTTCATCCGTATAACGCAGCGGGATGCGTTTTGCTACAAGCGGCCGTAATTTTTTTCTCCTCCCTGCCGCCGCGCAGGCCGCACATGCGCCGGGCGACATACTAAAGGCGTATATATATGCGTTTATTCTTCAAAGGAGTAACCGTAAAATGGAGATGATGTTTTGTTTTGTAAGGAAATATATGTTTTCGATAATCGTGATTCCCGTTGTCGTTTACCTGTCGCTGATGAATCCGCCCGCGACGGGCGTGCCGCGTTTTCCCGGCTGGGACAAGGTGGTACACTTCTGCATGTACGGCGGCGTGTCGGGAATCATCTGGCTGGAATATCTGTTGAATCACCGCCGCGTCAGGCCCCGCCTGAAACGGGGCTTGCCGGCGGCCGTGATTTGCCCGCTGCTGCTGGGCGGGCTGCTCGAAATCGGGCAAAGCGTGCTGACCACGTATCGTCGCGGCGACTGGTCGGACTTTGCGGCCAATGCGGGCGGCATCGCCGCGGCGACGCTGACGGCATGGTTCGTCCTTCGTCCGCATATTTGCAGGGGAAGCGAGTAGCCTGCGGCGTCACATCAGTGTAGCCGCCAGTTCCGCCAGCGCGCTGCGTTCGCCCTTCACCAGGTTGACGTGGGCAAAAAGCGTCTGCCCTCTCATGCGGTCTATCATGTAGGCGAGGCCGTTGCTCTGCGTGTCCAGATAGGGAGAATCTATCTGCTGTATATCTCCCGTAAACACCATCTTTGTGTCCTTGCCTGCGCGCGTCACGATGGTTTTTATTTCGTGCGGCGTCAGGTTTTGCGCCTCGTCCACGATGCAGTACGTTTCCGACAGGCTGCGTCCGCGGATAAACGCCAGCGCTTCGATAATCAGTTGCCCGTTTTTCTGCAGTTCGTCGATGTGGCGCGCTTCGCGGCTGTTTGCAGCAAATTGCATCCTTATCACGTTCAGGTTATCGAAGAGCGGCTGCATGTAGGGCGCCACTTTTTCTTTCTCGCTGCCGGGCAGGAAGCCGATGTCTTTATTGGCCAGCGACACGATGGGTCGCGCCAGCAGAATCTGCCTGTAAAGCGCCGACTGCTTCAGCGCCGAAGCCAGTGCGAGCAGCGTTTTACCCGTGCCCGCCTTGCCGGTGATGCCGACCAGTTTGATGTCGGGATCGTTCAGCGCCTCAAAGGCGAAGCGTTGCTCGGTATTGCGCGGCGTAATGCCGTAGCCGGCTTCCTTGCCTGCCTTTTTGATTTTCCCGGTAAAGGGATTGTAGCGTGCGAGCGCCGAGTTGCGGCTGCTTTTCAGGACGAAGCAGTCGTTCGGGAGCGGTTTGCCGGGGAAGGCAAAGTCCGATACGTCGACGCCCTCGTGCGAGGCATGGAGGCGGTCGATCAGGTCGGCGTCCACATCCTCGTATGTCTTATGCGACGAGTCGAACACATCGGTATCCACCACCTTGTCCGTCGTATAGTCTTCGACGGGAATCCCCAGCGCGCGGGCTTTCATGCGCAGGTTGACGTCTTTCGTCACAAGGACGGTTTTCATTCCCGGATGCGCCTCCGCCACGGTGTATGCGCACGAGAGGATGCGGTGGTCGGGGATGCGTTCGAGGAAAGCCGAGGCGACCTTCTGCTGATACTTGTCGTCCGTCACCACATACAGCATACCCTTTTCACAGCCCAGCGACGCGCCCCGCAGGTGAAAATCGCCCGACGTCAAAGCATCGAGGCGGCGGATAAACTCGCGCGCATTATAGCTTAGCTGGTCGCTGCCTTTTTTAAACTTGTCCAGTTCTTCCAGCGTAGCTATCGGCAGATAAATATCATTCTCCTCGAAGCTTTCGAGGCACCTGTGGTCGTGCAGGATCACGTTCGTATCCAGCACGAAATTCTTCTTTACGCTTATTTTTTTCGACATGGTAATTATTGATTGATTTACGGTTGCTAATTAACGACATTTTCTCCGAAACAAACGTATTCCGGGGATAAAAATATTGACTCCGCAGGAATTTGTATCGCACAAGGCCGGTCGGAAACGCGCGTTTCCGGTTTAAAAACGCGCGTTTTCAAGTTCACCACGCGCGTTTTCAAGTTAGCCACGCGCGTGGGCAAGTTCGCCACGCGCGTTTTTAAGTTGGCCACGCGCGTGGGCAAGTTCGCCACGCGCGTTTTCAAGTTGGCCACGCGCGTGGGCAAGTTCGCCACGCGCGTTTTTAAGTTGGCCACGCGCGTGGGCAAGTTCGCCGCGCGCGTTTTTAAGTTGGCCGCGCGCGTGGGCCGGACGCCGTTTCGCATAAAAAATCCGGAAGCGGGTCGCTTTTTCCATGCCGCGGGCGCAGGATAAAAATAACCGCGCCGTCACAAATTCCCTCCTCCCGATTCCGCCGTTCGATTAAAATAAATAATTTTGCAGTGAAATGAACAGACATGAGAATTGACAGGAAATATCTTCCCGGCGGCAAAAGCGTTCCGGCTTCCGCCGCAACCCGTATTCCGGACACTCCGCTCCGCAACATAACAGGATGAAAGAATTGAGCAGCGATATTATGTACCTGCCGGGGGTCGGCCCGAAAAAGGCGGCCTTGCTGAAAGGAGAACTCGGCATCGCGACATGCGAAGATCTGCTGTACTGCTTTCCATACAGGTACGTCGACCGGAGCCGTTTCTACAAAGTGAGCGAGATAGACGGCACGATGCCGTACATACAGTTGAAAGGACGGATCGTGCGCTTCGACACGCTCGGCGAGCAGCGGACGGCGCGGCTGGTAGGGCGGTTTACGGACGGTTCGGGGTTCATCGATCTTGTATGGTTCAAGGGATTGAAGTATATCGCGGAAAAGTATAAGGTCGGACAGGAATACATCGTCTTCGGCAAACCGACCGAGTTCGGAGGGAACTTCAACATTGTCCATCCCGATCTGGATTCGCCCGAAGACGTCCGTCAGGTAGCCGGCGGGCTGATGCCGCTGTACAATACGACCGAGGCGATGAAAAAGATGTTCCTGCACTCGCGCGCCATCCAGCAGTTGCAGTACACGCTGCTCTCGGAGTTGAACCGTCCGCTGCCCGAAACCCTGCCCGCCCGCCTGACGGCGCAGCTGCACATGCTTTCTTTTTCCGAAGCCATGCGTAACATTCATTTCCCCGCCTCCGCCGCCATGCTTGCCGCGGCGCAGTTGAGGCTTAAGTTCGACGAACTGTTCTACATCCAGCTGAACATACTGCTTACGTCGCGCCTGCGGCGGCAGAAGCTGCAGGGACTGCGCTGCCCCGTCGTGGGGGAACATTTCCATACTTTTTACCGCGACTGCCTGCCGTTCGAACTGACCGGCGCGCAGAAACGGGTTGTGCGCGAAATACGCGCCGACATGGGCAGCGGCCGCCAGATGAACCGGCTGCTGCAAGGCGACGTGGGCAGCGGGAAGACGCTGGTCGCCTTCATGTCCATGCTGATAGCCGTCGACAACCACTATCAGGCATGTATCATGGCGCCTACCGAAATACTGGCGCAACAGCATTACGCATCGTTCACGAAAATGCTGTCGAACATGGAGATCGACGCCGCCCTGCTGACCGGCTCGACAAAAAAGCGGGAACGCAACCGGCTCCTTCCCGCCATTGCCGCCGGCGAGATTCCGCTGATTATCGGCACACATGCCCTGCTCGAAGGCGCCGTCAACTTTGCTTCGCTCGGACTGGCGGTGATCGACGAACAGCACCGCTTCGGCGTCGCCCAGCGCTCCGGGCTGTGGATGAAGAACAAGACCGTGCCGCACGTACTGATCATGACCGCTACGCCGATACCGCGCACGCTTGCCATGACGCTGTACGGAGACCTGGACGTGTCGGTCATCGACGAAATGCCGCCGGGACGCAAACCGGTGAAGACGGTGCACCGCTTCGACAACAAACGCGCCGAACTGTATGACTTCCTGAGAAACGAAATCCGGAAAGGGCGGCAAGTCTACGTCGTATATCCGCTGATTGAAGAAAGCGAGAAGGTTGACTTTAAAAACCTTGAAGAGGGCTACAAAACCTTCTGCGAAGTATTTCCCGAATATCGCGTCTGCATGGTACACGGGCGGATGAAACCGCATGAAAAAGAAGCCGCCATGCAGCAGTTCGTATCCGGACAGGCGCACATACTGGTCGCCACAACCGTGATAGAAGTAGGCGTCAACGTGCCTAACGCATCCGTGATGGTGATAGAAAGCGCCGAGCGCTTCGGCCTGTCGCAACTGCACCAGTTGCGCGGGCGCGTAGGACGGGGCGCCGAACAGTCGTACTGCATCCTCGTTTCGTCGTACAAACTCAGCCACGAAACACGCAAACGGATAGAAATCATGGTGGAGAGCCACGACGGATTCAAGATTGCGGAAGCCGACCTGCAACTGCGCGGGCACGGCGACCTGGAAGGCACGCAGCAGAGCGGTTACGGGCAGTATCTGAAGATTGCCGATCTGGCTGCCGACGGACAGATACTGCAACACGCGCGGAACATGGCGGAGCGCGTCCTCGACGACGACCCGCAGCTCGATTCGCCCGACAACAAAATACTGCGCGACCGGCTGAATATCCTCTTCGACCGGAAAATGAACTGGGGCTTGATAAGCTGATAATTGTTGATTATATTTGCATACGTATAATTATGAACGAAACAGAAGACGATATGGAAAAGCAACAGAGCGCCGGCAAACCGTTCCGTTCCGACTGGCGGATGGTCGTGATTACGCCGGTGAAAGATTCGATTGTATCTGCGCTGGAAACCGCAAAAGCGATTGTCGCTTCAAGCATCCGGATTCCCTGTACATATATTGTATATAACGATTTCAGCACGGCCGAGAATACCCGCAGGCTGGAAGAAGCGGCGGCGGCCTGCGGCTTTACGCTGATAAACCTGTCGGAGCATACGAACCACCCTTCGCCGAACTACCTGTGGATATTGCAGGACGCGCAGCAAAAGGCGCTGGACGGAGAAGCCGCCCTGTGCATTGTAGAATCGGACGTCGTCGTGCAGCCCGATACGCTTCAGTCGCTTTTCGACGGCGCGCTCGGCAGGCCGGATTGTGGTATCGCCGCAGCCGTCACCGTCGACGGGCACGGGGAAATAAACTATCCCTATCTTTACGCCCGGAAAAAGCCGGGCTGCGTATTTTCCGTACGGAAGCACGTAAGTTTCTGCTGCTCCCTGCTTACACATGCCTTTTTGCGGAAATACGATTTCATTCAACTGAATCCCGCCAGGTCGTGGCACGACGTGGTCATCTCGCGCAGGTCGCTTGCCCTGGGTTTCCGCAACTACCTGTTCACTACGCTCCCGGTCGTGCACAAACCGCATGGCAGCCGCCCGTGGAAACAACTGAAATACACAAACCCGCTTCGCTACTATTGGCGGAAGTTCGTCTGCGGACGCGATAGAATATGATCGATCTGCCGGCGATGACCCATTCCGAAAACATGCCTCCTGCGGTATCCGTCGTGATCCCCGTCCACAATGCGGAGGAATTTCTCGAAGAAACCCTGCTTTCCGTATTGTCGTCCGTCTATCCGAATATGGAAATCATAATCGTAGACGACGGTTCAACGGACGGTTCCCCCGCCGTCGCCGCCCGGTATGCCGGCCAATACGCCCACATCCGCTTTCTGCAACAGCCCAATGCCGGTGCGGCCGCTGCCCGCAATCGCGCCGTCGCGGAAGCTCGCGGGGAATATATTCTGCCGGTAGATGCCGACGACCGCATCAGTCCCCAATACATATCGCTGGCCGTGGAAGCGATAAGCGGCCGTCCCGATGTGAAAGTCGTCTATCCGGAGGCGGAATTTTTCGGAGAACGCAGCGGGAAATGGCGCTTGCCGCCGTTCTCCATCCGCCTGCTGGCGCGCAAAAATATGATCCCCGTCAGCGGACTGTACCGCCGCGAAGACTGGGTGCGGGCAGGCGGCTACCGTACGGATACGGGACGCGAAGACTGGGTATTCTGGATTGCAATCCTGAAAGACGGCGGAAAAGTCGTGCGCCTCAATCATACCGGGCTGTACTACCGGGTCAGGTCCGGCTCGAAGCGGAAGAAAGACCGCAAACTGCTGACGCATACCATCGACATACTGAACGGGCTGTATCCCGACTTTTTCCTTCGCGAACTGAAAGGGCCTTTGCGATACAGGCGCACCTGGTCGAGGCTGATAAATACGTGCTGCGGATGGATTCATGCACGTAAAACGGTTGTGCATCCCTCTTTCAAAAGCCTTGAGCCTTTCATGCTCCGCCTGCCTTACATATTCCGCGAGCAGGGAGAGACGATGTGCCGGGGACGCAATACGCTGAAACTGTTTCGTCGGGACGGATACGAACTGGTGGTCAAGTCATACCGGCATCCGCACCTGTTGAATGCCGTAATATACGGATTTCTGCGGGCGTCGAAAGCCGGGAGAGCCTACCGCTATGCGTTGCGTCTGCTTGCCGCGGGCGTCGGCACGCCTGCGCCGGTGGGATTCGTCACGTGCAGAAGATATTTCCTGTTCGCCGACAGCTATTCGGTCACTCTCCGTTCCTCCTGTCCGTATACATACAGGGATCTGGCGACGCGCACCTTTTTCCGTCGCGACGAGATTCTCGAAGCCATCGCCCGTACGACGGCACGGATGCACGAAAACGGCATTCTGCATAAAGATTATTCCGCAGGAAACATACTGTTCGACGACCGCCCCCGCGTGATTCCGGTAGAGATTGTTGATCTTAACCGCATGTCGTTCGGAAAAACGGGACTGGAAAAAGGATGCCGGAACTTCAAACGCCTGCCCGCTACGGACGAAATGATTGCCGTCATCGCCACATGTTACGCAAAGGAAAGGGGTGGCGATCCCGAACGCTGTATGGCGTGGATGAAGTAATCCTGCCCGTAAGCCGTCGGGAATAGGGACTTAGTTTTTTAACTTATATTTCTTCTTCATCTTTCATTTATAGTTTAAAAAAACAGGTTTATATTTGCCGCCGTATCTTACCGAATGAATGAATCTTTATGTGTCTTGAAAAACGAAAATATCAGCTTGTGTTACGTTTAATTAGTCGCTCCTTATTAATCTATCATTCCAATGATTATTTTGTTTATATTCAACGAGATTATGGTTTAATATAGAAAACGCATTATTCATTACAACGGCAATTTATGATGGTAAAATAATCGGTATGGCGCGATTGTGTGGCGACGGCGGATTATTGCGATTCCTGCTTCGTTTGCCGTTTCTTTTTTTGCTTTTTCTTACGTCGAACTCAGATTAATAAAAATTCACGAAAGCAAACTTTTCAGTACCTTTGCGGCAAAAATAATTTAAAAAACAGAGATGATGCACCGTAAAAACAGAATCGATACGAGGGTGAAACTCTAACCGAATTTTCCGGAGTCAGGATGCGACAATCCGAAATGCGCCATTCCCGCACGCATGATTTCCGGGTTTGGAAATAAACATTATCTTTGCTTCCGAAAAATCAAACTACGATGGCTAAGAAAAAGAAAAAGGTCAATCCACATGTCCAGAAAGTGCAGGCTGCACAGCATAAAAAGGCATTTATGGAACGGCTGCGCAAGTTCTGCGCGCAGATTAGCCGTGGCGAACCGCTGTTCAGCCTGCTGCCGCAATTAGCGCTGGACACCATTTATAATTACCGCAGCATGTCGATTAAAATCAAGGTGGCCGAAGGCGCGAAAATCACCAAGCGTTTTGTCCGCATCATGTACAGCCACATAGAAGAAGAGATGAAAAAAAAATGGATAACCGTTACGCGCGGCGACATCGAAGTAAAAGTGGATCTTGTGGAGTTCTATCAGGTTGTTTTCCCGCTGGAGACCATACTGCTGTCGTCGAACTGCCCGCCCCGCTGGGGAGAGAAGTTCGGCATCTCCTGCGACGAAGCGGAGGAAAGGTACGAAACATACGTCCGATCGCTGGCTAACATCATCCACGCCGCCTGCTACGCGTATTGCAACCTGAGCACGCGGCGGCTGTATACGTTTGCCTTCGACGCGTCCCGGTCGGCGGCCGGCCCGTTCGTCCAAACCATCACCCTTGGGGTTTATACCCTGGACACACGTTATGTGGAAATAAACAAGGAGCGCCGTCCGGTGATTCAGGTAGGCGAGATACTGCACAATTATGGCGTCTCAAGCCTGAAACCGACTACCGTCTCCATGGAACAACTGCCGGTAAACAGCATCAAGGGCGTGAAAGAGCTGCCCGTGTATGTCCAGCAGCACGCCGTCAACCGCACCATGCAGCGCGCCTGCTGCATGTATCCCGGCTCCGTGCCGTCGTTGATACAAAATTCGTTCTCCGAAAATCGCAAAATTATCCGCGAGGGCGACAAGTTTTTCGTGGAATGTTACTACTACGAATTTAAAATCGGCTACTTCGTGGCTCGCATCATCGACGGCATGTTCGTCATCCTCACCTTCCTCCTGATAACGCACAGCAGTACGCCCGAAGGCCGGAA